>MTOQ01000030.1 GCA_002011735.1 Nitrospirae bacterium JdFR-81
TCCACCGCCTCCCTGACCCATTCATCCACACGCCTGAGATTCTCCTCATCTATCATTGGCCCGACCTCTGTAGACTCATCAAGGGGATTGCCCATCCTGAGTGCCTTCGTTCTTTCAATGAATGAATCAATGAACCTGTTGTATACCCCTTCGTGTATGTAGATCCTCTGGACAGAGATACAGATCTGTCCAGAGTATGAAAAAGAACCAATAACACACCTCTGCACCGCATACTCAAGGTCACAATCCCTGTCTATTATCACACCCGCATTGCCACCGAGTTCAAGGATCACCCTCTTCTCATTTGCGAGTGACTTAAGCCTCCACCCTGTGGATGCGCTCCCTGTAAAGCTGAGGATCTTTATCCTTTCATCCTGAATAACCCTCTCCGCAATCCGAGCCTGACAGGGTATTACACTCAGGCCTCCCTCAGGCAGGCCTGCCTCCATTATGATCTCTCCAAGGACAATAGCTGTGATGGGTGTCTTTGATGCAGGCTTGAGGATAATGGGATTTCCAGAGGCTATGGCCGGCGCAATCTTATGGGCAACCAGATTCAGGGGAAAGTTGAACGGCGTGATGCCAAAGACCGTGCCAACTGGAAACCTCCTTGTCATACCCCATCTCCCTTCTGAGGCAGGATTCCTGTCAAGGGGTATGACCTCACCACCGATCCTTGTTGCCTCTTCAGAGGCGATCTTAAAGGTCAGTACAGCCCTCTCAACCTCAACCCTTGAATCCCTTATCGGTTTTCCACACTCAAGGGTTATGAGCCTTGCAAGCTCCTCTCTCCTCTGACTTATCCTCTCTGATATCTCATTTAATATCTGTGCCTTCCTGTAAGATGGAAGGCTGGCAATCGCACTCCTTGCCTTATCAGCCCCTTCAACCGCCATAGTGGTGGTCTCATAACCAGCCCTGCAGACCCTTGCAATAACAGAGCCATCGTAGGGGTTTATGACCTCCATGGGGTCATCGGTCTCAACAGACCCCCCTCCGATGAGTAAGGGATACACCTGTCTCATGTGGTACTCCTAAAGGGTGTTGAGATAGGCTATAATCGCTTCCCTTTCCTCTTTGCTGAGATATGAGAACGATGGCATGTCCTTGTATGGTTCAACCAACTGGCGCATCACATTCTCAGGCGTTGCCGGCCTCTTGCTCGTAGGCAGTTTCTTCCTCTTTAATATCCCCTTAAGCCCTGGCCCCACAGTGGTGTGAGTGCTGTCGGCGTCATGGCAGAATGCACACTTTGACTCAAACAGCTCCTTACCCTTCGCAATGCTCTGTGCGTCTGTCTTCACAGACACCTTTGCAACCGGTTCTGATGGATTCGCCTTTCCACCCCTTTCACACGCATACATGAGACCCACAGAAACACCCAATATGACCATCAATTTCAAGAACCTCATCTTACCTCCTTGCTGAATCATCTAATCCCCATTCTATTTTAGCAGATTTGTAGATTTAGTCTTTCTATTCAGATACTGCATCTAATGGAAGGGGCTTCGGATGTCGCAAAGACAAGTTGTTCCTTATCGCTTCTGGCAAGCACTTTCCCCCACGGTTTCAAAAAAATTTGCATGCAAGTCATGTGCTTTAAAATGTCAAACAAAATCTAACGAGACTTCCTTTCTTGAGAGGGGAGTTTTATTGTTTTTTTGCCCTGTGTATCCTTCCAAAATCTTTGTTGTTTTTATAAGAAAAGGATTTAATATAAGGAGAACTCAGTCATCAGTAGACAGTATATAACAGCAAGTTAAATACTTTTAAGCTTAAGGCCCTCTATATTCTCAAAATGCTTATCATTGCTAATCAATGGTATATTGTGCTCGATACATATAGATGCAATCCACAAATCATTTTCAGGTATCGGTTTCCCTTTCTTTTTAAGAGTTAAGCGGATTTTTGCATAAGCAGTAGCCGTGCTCTCTTTTATTGTCAGAATTATAGCTCTGTTAATAAGCTTCTTGTGTCTTGCAAGGTTTTGTTCAGCATGTTTTGAATTCAAAGCACCAAATATTATTCCCCTACAACGATTACAGGCAGGTAAATTTCAGAGCATCTCGATAAAAAACTTTCTATAGTTTTATCACCATTCAGGAATTTTATAGCAATACCTGTATCAAGAACAATTTTACCACTCATCAATGTTTACCTTTTCAAATTCCTCCTCAATAATTTTCAGCATTTCTTTTGCATCCTTGTCGGGAAGTATTCCGCATAATCCATGTAGTGGATGTCTTCTCTCTAAAGATTTTTCCACGGTTATAGTAACTCTCTGATGTTTTTTTAATCCCTTAACAGGAGTAAGAGGTCGGAACACACCATCTTCATAAATAGCCTCTATGGTCTTTGGCATTTTAAACACCCCCTTTTGAGTTTATTTTATCATACTCAAAGTTATTTCAAGATGACCCTACCTCCTCATCTCCTTGTATGCATTTATCAGGCCGTTGGTGGAGGGGTCATGGGAGGTGACCGTCTCTTCGCCCTCTATCTCGGGCAGTATCCTCTTTGCAAGCTGTTTGCCCAGCTCAACACCCCACTGGTCAAAGCTGAAGATGTTCCATATAACACCCTGGACAAATATCTTGTGTTCATACATGGCTATGAGGCTTCCGAGGCTTCTGGGTGTTATCTTTTTTATCAATATGGAGTTTGTCGGTCTGTTGCCCCTGAATACCCTGAAGGGTGCAAGCCTCTTTATCTCATCCTCACTCATACCTGCTGACCTCAGCTCCTCCACCACCTCCTCATAGGTCTTGCCCCTCATCAATGCCTCTGTCTGTGCAAAGAAGTTGGAGAGGAGTATCTCGTGGTGCCCTCCAACAGGGTTATGGCTTAATGCAGGCGCTATGAAGTCGCAGGGTATGAACCTCGTGCCCTGGTGTATAAGCTGATAAAAGGAGTGCTGGCCATTGGTGCCTGGCTCACCCCATATGATCTGTCCTGTATGATAATCAACCCCATTGCCGTCCCTGTCCACTGACTTTCCGTTGCTCTCCATGTATGCCTGCTGTAGATAGGCAGGGAGCCTGTGGAGATACTGGTCATAGGGCAGTATGGCCTCTGAATGGGCATCAAAGAAGTTGTTATACCAGACGCTTATCAGGGCAAGGATGACAGGTATGTTCCTCTCAAAGGGTGTCTCCCTGAAGTGCCTGTCCATTGCATGGGCACCCTCAAGGAGCTGGATGAAGTTGTCAAACCCGATCGTGCATGCAATCGGAAGACCTATGGCAGACCACAGGGAGAACCTGCCACCAACCCAGTCCCAGAATTCAAACATATTCTCAGGATCGATACCAAACCTGATGACCCCTTCCCTGTTTGTGGAGATGGCCACAAAATGCCTCTTTATGTGCGCCTCATCCCCTGCCCTGTCAAGAAACCATCTCCGTGCTGTCATCGCATTTGTCATGGTCTCCTGTGTGGTGAATGTCTTTGAGGCGATGATAAAGAGTGTGGCCTCAGGATCAACCCTCCTTAGCGCCTCGGTAATATCCGTGCCATCCACATTGGAGACAAAATGGACCTCTATGCCAGGCTTCCTGTATGGCCTCAGTGCCTCTACCACCATCTGAGGGCCAAGGCCAGAGCCACCTATGCCTATATGGATAATGTCCTTTACCGTCTTCCCTGTATAGCCCTTCCACTGGCCTGAGAGTATGGCACCTGAGAATCTCTCCATCTGTGATAAGACCCTGTTGACATCAGGCATCACATCCCTCCCGTCCACATAGATGGGTGTATTCGAACGGTTCCTCAGGGCTGTGTGAAGTACTGCCCTCCTCTCTGTCTCGTTTATCTTATCGCCTGAAAACATGCCCTCTATGGCCTCTTTAAGACCAACCTCATCAGCAAGGCCAAAGAGCAACTTCATGGTTGTATCATCTATCAGGTTCTTTGAATAATCAACCAGCATATCCTCGAACCTTATGGAGAACCTCTTGAACCTCTCAGGATCATCACGGAACAGATCCCTCATATGCCTCTGCTTCATAACGGTGGAATGTTCCCTGAGCCTCCTCCATGAAGATGTCATGACAGGGTTTATCCTCTTAAGCACTTGCCCTCCTAAAGATTTTTTACTTTTAGAAGTGTCTTCTCCTGTTTACCCTTTTATATATTGTTTGATCTGTTTCTAATTTTTATCATCACTGAACTTTATATTCCAGTGCTGACCACTGCAGAATGGCTTGTTCCTTGATGCCCCACACCTGCAGAGTGTATAGTGCTCCCTTGATGCGCCCTCCCCCCATTCCACATCCTCCAGCCCTATCCATCCTGTAACATAGTATGGGCCGTTCTTTGATACCTTGATGGCCGGCTCCCTGTCCTGATCCCTGTATTCAACCCCCTTAATTGAGTAGCTGAGTGCACCAGAGGGGCACCTCTTTATGGTCCTGATGATCTCCTCTGCATCTGCCCCGTGGGGATCTATCCATGGCTCTCTGCCAAGCCTGAATACAGATGGAAGGCCATCCGTGCAGAAGCCTGCGTGTGAACAGATACCGCGATTGTCATGGATGGTTATCTCCGTGGCCTTATAGTCATCCCTCCTGTCAGGCACCCTGTCAGGAGACCTCTCATCAGAAAACCCTATCCTTGCATGTGTTCCATCACAAAATGGCTTGTTGCCTGAGCCCCCACACCTGCATAGTGCCATCACCTCCCTCGTCGGAAGCTTCTCGTCCCTGGAGTTACGGAGGTCCTCAAGGCCCTTTACTATATAAGGGCCGTTCTTTGTGCATTTTATAACAGACACCTTCTTATCCTTCCCCTCCATAAAGGGTTGCCATATCGTGGTATGTGTCAATAAACAGGGCCGCTGTCCAGGAGAAGTCATCACTCCCGTAACCCAGCCCTTTATAGGGATCAAAGTATTCATGGAAACCACTCAGTTTGACGAGTTCAAGGATGTCCTCCATGACGCTCATCATCTTCTCCCTGAAGCCATACCTGCCAAGACCATGATACAGCAACCAGTTTATATTTATCCATATCGGGCCACGCCAGTAGTTTGTCCTGTCAAAGTCGTGCTTCTGCGTATCGTAATTGGGGATGGAGAAACAGCTTCCATGATGGAGGGCACAGAAGCTATGGGAGTTGAGATAATCATAGAGTGCCTTTGTCTGTGCCTCTGTGGGTGAGCCTGAAAACAGGGGGATAAACCCTGCTGCTGTCTCCACATCCACAAGTCTTCTCTTCACTATATCATAATAATCGAACATCCCATGCTCTTCATGGTATAGATACTCCCTCATGGCCCTGTTTGTTGCCTCATACCACTCAGCAGGCTCCCTGCCATCCCTGCCAAGGATCTCAGAGAGTATTATAAGTGCCTCATTCGATGCAGACAGTATCCCGTTGAACAGGGGACCATATATCAGGAACGGAGAGTCCTTCTGGATCGCCCTTTCATCATATTTATGCCTCTTGAATATCTCTATAAGATACACGAAGCGGTCATAGCTCCTGTCATCAGGCCTCATCGCCGTGGCCTCTTCAGATTGTATATCCTTGCGTGTATAGGTGGGGATCTCGTCCTCGGGTATATCCCAGCCTGCAAACACCCTGTCCCACATTGGTGAGTTATCCATGCCTGATTCCCATGGATGTCTTATACAGGCAAGACCGATACCAAGGGGATCACGCTCGCGATAGAGATATCTATGAAGTGAGATGAGCCTTGGATATATCCACTCAAGAAACCCCCTTGCCTCCTCCTTGTCTTCTGCCCTCTCGTATATCTTCAGAGCCGCATATGCGTGGATCGGTGGCATTGTGATACCTGATGTGAGGAGCCCTCTTGGATAATTGGGCGATAGCTCCGCCTGCCAGAAATCAGGCTCAGGGAAGTAACTACCAAGCCTTTTGGGGTTGAAGACGATCTGAGGGAGCATCCCGTTCTGCCACTGGGCAGAAAAGAGTCCCTGGAGCTCCTTCACGGCACGGCCTGTGTTATAGTGGCTGTAGCCAATGGCTATGAAGCCTGAATCCCAGTTCCATTGATGGGGATAGATACCCTGAGAGGGCATTGTATAAGTGCCTGTCCAGTTCCTATCAAGCACGGCCTTTGCCTTCTCTACAAAGGGGGAATACTCTCTCATCACTCTATGTGGAATGTGGCGACCTCTTTCATGCCAGGGATGTATTCACCAACAGGCACGAGCCTTTTCCCCTCATTCACACACCCTATTATTATCGTCCACAGCTGGTTCAGTTCCTCCCTCTCCCTGTCGTTCTCAGGGATCATCCTGATTAACGCGCCTTCGAGCTCGATCCTCACGGCAAGACCTCCTTTTTAATGCTTTCTCTTTAAATTATAATCCCCCATTCGTGATTTTACAAAGGAGTTCGTGGTAATATATAATGATTTCTCTATCGAAAGGAGTTTTTTTATGAAGAAGAAGGTGATAAAGGCTGTCTTCCCTGCCGCAGGTCTGGGAACGAGGTTTCTGCCTGCAACAAAGGCATCTCCGAAGGAGATGCTCCCCATAGTCGACAAGCCAATGATCCAGTATGCAGTGGAGGAGGCACAGAGGTGCGGGATAAAGGAATTCATCATGGTGACAGGGAAGTCAAAGAGGGCAATCGAGGACCACTTCGACTCTGCATGGGAGCTTGAGGAGAATCTCAAGAAGAAGGGCAAGGAGGAGATGCTCAAGGAGGTTCAGAGGCTCTCGCAGTTACAGTTTGCCTATATAAGACAGGGCAACCCTCTTGGCCTCGGACACGCCATATTGCGTGCAGAACCATTTGTAAAGGACGAGCCATTTGCGGTCCTGCTGAGTGATGATATCATCGACCCTGATGATGACCTCCTGGCAAGGATGATCAAGATATATGAAAGATACAACACCACCGTCCTTGCACTCCAGAGGGTGCCAAGAAACGAGATCCACCGTTATGGCATAATAGCAGGCAGGGAGGTAGGGAATAATATCTACAAGATAACGGATATGGTGGAGAAGCCCTCTCCATCATCCGCCCCTTCAGACATTGCGATCATCGGCAGATACATACTCACCCCTGATATATTCTCCTACATCCAGAAGACACCCCCTGGCAAGGGGGGAGAGATACAGCTTACAGATGCACTGAAGGCGCTGCTCAAGAGGAGGGCGGTGTATGGATACCTCTTTGACGGCAGGCGATACGATGCAGGTGACAAGCTTGGATACCTGAAGGCAACGGTTGAGCTTGCCCTGAAGAGCCCTGCGGTCAGTAAGGGCTTCAGGGAATACCTAAAAAGCGTTGCATCAAGGATTCAGAAGGAGAGCTGATGTCAAAGGCTGACTTGAAAGAAGAACTGAACAATATAGAGATCCCCACCACACTACCCATACTCCCTGTAAGGGATATAGTCATATTCCCTTACATGATCATACCCCTGTTTATCGGCAGGGAGATGTCAATAAAGGCCATAGATAGTGCACTCTCCTCGAACAAGATGATCCTGCTTGTAACGCAGAAGGATGTGAATATCGAGAGTCCAAAGATAGATGACCTGTACAGGGTTGGTACCGTTGGCAATATCCTGAGGATGTTGAAGCTCCCTGACGGGAGGCTCAAGATACTGGTGCAGGGGATTGCAAAGGCAAGGATCGTCAATTACATACAGACAGAGCCCTTCTATGTAGGGGAGATAGAGGTGATGGTTGACAAACAGCCGGCTGAGCTCACCGTTGAGATAGAGGCCCTCATGCGTAACATCAGGGAGCTGATGGACAAGTCCATTGCCCTTGGCAAGACATTCGTGCCTGATATACTGGTGCTCATAGAGAATGTTGAAGAGCCTGGAAGACTCGCTGACCTTGTGGCATCAAACCTTGGCCTGAAGGCAGAACAGGCCCAGCAGCTCCTTGAGATGACAGACCCTGTGATGAGGCTCCATAAGATAAGTGAGCTACTCCACAGGGAGGTGGAGCTCCTGACCGTCCAGCAGAAGATACAGTCTGACGCAAAGGGAGAGATAGATAAGACACAGCGTGAATACTTCCTCAGGGAACAGCTCAAGGCGATCCAGAGGGAGCTTGGCGAGATAGACGAGAAGACAGAAGAGATAATGGAGCTCCGCAAGAAGGTGAAGGCTGCCAAGATGCCCGAGAAGGTGGAGAAGGAGGCGCTGAAACAGATAAATCGCCTTGAGAAGATGCACCCTGACAGTGCCGAGGCAGGGACCATCAGGACATATGTCGACTGGCTCGTGGAGCTGCCGTGGTCAAAGTCTACAAAGGACAACCTCGACCTCAAGAAGGCGAAGAAGGTGCTTGATGAGGATCACTATGACCTTGAAAAGGTGAAGGAGAGGATACTGGAGTACCTTGGTGTAAGGAAGCTCAAGTCAAAGATGAAGGGGCCCATCCTCTGCTTTGTTGGCCCTCCTGGTGTGGGCAAGACATCCCTTGGCAGGTCAATAGCAAGGGCCCTTGGCAGGGAATTCTACAGGATGTCCCTTGGCGGGATGAGGGACGAGGCCGAGATAAGGGGCCACAGGAGGACATATGTCGGTGCCCTCCCTGGAAGGATCATCCAGGGGATAAAGACAGTGGGGAAGAACAACCCCGTGTTTATGCTCGATGAGGTGGACAAGATAGGGATGGACTTCAGGGGAGACCCTGCGTCCGCACTACTTGAGGTGCTTGATCCCGAACAGAACCACGCATTTGTTGATCACTATCTTGGTGTGCCCTTTGACCTCAGCAATGTGATGTTTATAACAACAGCGAACCTGATAGACCCCATACCCTCACCCCTTAAGGACAGGATGGAGATCATCACACTCTCGGGTTATACCGCAGAGGACAAGCTCGGGATCGCCAAGAACTATCTGATACCAAAGCAGCTGAAGGAGCATGGCATCACAGAGAAGAACCTGAAGATCCATGACAGTGCCATCATGCAGATAATAACACACTATACACGAGAGGCAGGGGTGAGGAACCTTGAGAGGGAGATAGCAAACCTGTGCAGGAAGGTGGCGCGGAAGATTGCAGAGGGGAAGGATAAGACCTACCATATCTCTGCGAGGAACCTCTCGAAATACCTTGGTGTCCCAAAGTTCCTGCCCGAAGAGGAGATGGAGAAGGACGAGGTTGGTGTTGCGACAGGGCTTGCCTGGACAGAGACAGGTGGTGACATAATCTATATCGAGGCGACCATCATGAAGGGTAAGGGCAATCTCACCCTCACAGGACAGCTTGGGGATGTGATGAAGGAATCGGCCCATGCAGCACTGAGCTATATACGGTCAAGGGCAAAACAGATAGGGATAAACAGTAACCTCTTCTCAACCCATGACATACACATCCATGTGCCTGCAGGCGCCATACCAAAGGATGGTCCATCTGCAGGCATAACGATGGCGACAGCGATCGCCTCTGCGTTCACGGGAAGGCCTGTGTATAAGAGCATAGCCATGACAGGGGAGGTTACACTGAGGGGCAGGGTCCTTCCGGTCGGGGGACTGAAGGAGAAGACCCTTGCTGCAAAGAGGATGGGTATCCACAGGATAATCATCCCCAAGAGGAACAGGAAGGACCTTGAGGAGATACCGAAATACATAAAGAAGGGCATCGAGTTTATCCCTGTTGAGACCATGGATGAGGTATTAAGGCTTGCCCTCAAGAAGAACTCCCGTCCAGCCAAGCGGTCCAGAAGGGTCTGACAGGCATAGAGACAACCCCATAGAAAAGGTATATCTTTCCCTGAGTAGATGCAATTATCAGAGATCGGTGAATTCGGGCTCATCAGGAGGATAGAGAGGCTCTGCAGGCACAAGGCAGAGGGCCTGATCCTTGGTATCGGGGATGACTCTGCTGTCATAAAGGGTCTCTCAGGGTTCGTGCTCATAACCTCTGATGTCCTCATCGAGGGCGTGCACTTCGACCTGAGATACACGACACCACAACAGCTCGGCCATAAGGCCCTTGCCGTAAATATAAGCGATATATTCGCAATGGGTGGAAGACCGAGGTTCTTCCTGTTGGATATCGGCATACCACATGGGTTTGATCCAAGGGATGTGGAGGACATATACAGGGGCCTAAATGGACTGGCCAGGAGATACGATGTGAGTGTTATAGGTGGTGACACATCCCTGTCAAGGAAGGGCCTCCTTTTATGCGGGACACTGATCGGAGAATCAGAAAGACCCATCAGACGCTCAGGCGCAGGGATAGGTGATGGGATATTCGTAACCGGCACCGTTGGAGACTCTGCAATGGGCCTGGAGCTCCTGAAGAGGGGTTACAGGGCCCGTGGATCCAGGAGCAGGAGGATAAAGGCCCATCACCTGCGCAAACTCATAAAGAGACACCTCACACCAGAGCCTGTGATGTTAAGCAGGACCGATGATGTGACATCCATGATAGATATAAGCGATGGCCTGCTCATGGACCTGGGCCATCTCTGTGATGGTAGCAATGTCGGTGCATTGATCTATAAGGATAGGATACCCCTTTCTGAGGAGCTCAGGTGTGTTGCCAGTGCCCTGAAGAAGGACCCATATGCCTATGCCCTGGGGGGTGGCGAGGATTACCATCTGCTCTTCACATCGCCCTCAAGGGACAGGGAGGACGGGGTAAGGATTGGAGAGATAATCAAGAGGGGAAGGTATATAATAGATGAGACCGGAAGGAGGATACCTTTTAAGGCAGAGGGATACGAACACTTTAAAATAAGGGCAAGCAAAAGGTAAAGGTGGGTTATCTAAAGAAGTTTAAGAGCGTGCTATATACAGATGACACACCCCACAAGATCGCATCCTCCTTTGCCTTCGGGGTGTTCTGGGGCTTCTCGCCCCTGCTGGGTCTGCATACCATAATGGCATTCTTCACCGCATGGCTGTTTGGGCTCAACAGGTTTATAGCCGTGGTCGGGGTCTATGTGACCAACCCATGGACGATCATCCCTGCGTACACATTCTGCCTGTGGGTGGGCATGAAGGTGACAGGGGTGAGGCACCTCTTCACGGGGATAGACTGGGACAGCATAACATTTGTGTATCTCATACATGAGATGAAGCACCTCCTGTGGCCATTCATAGTGGGAACGACCCTGGTGGGTGTGATCTCTGCTATAATAAGTTACTTTATCATCTATCACATAGCCGTAAGGTATCAGAAGAAGAGGGCAAGGGTCGGACAATGCCGCATAGGCTGACAGCCATTCATATCCTCCTTTTTATCCTTACCTTTATAACCACCCTGCTTGCAGGGGCCATGTTGAGCGGGGTTGTCCCGTGGGAGAATCCCGAGAAGATATACCTTGGCCTGCCCTTCTCCATAACGCTACTGCTGATACTGCTCACACACGAGTTATCCCATTATTTCATGTCACGCAGGCATAAGGTCTCTGTTACCCTTCCGTATTTCATCCCTGCACCCTCCCTGATAGGGACATTCGGTGCAATAATAAAGATGAAGCCACCGATATATGACAGGAGGGCACTTATTGATATCGGTGCATCAGGGCCAATAGGAGGCTTTATAATAGCGGTCATAGCCGTTGTGGTTGGCCTGAGGCTCTCAGAGGTTGTGCCGGCACAGGAACTGCAGCAGATGGAGGGCAGACTGTCACTTGGTGGCTCTATACTATTCAACCTCCTCACGAGGCTCGTCCTCGATATAGAGCCTGAGGGGTTTGATGTGGTGCTCCATCCTGTTGCATTCGCAGGATGGATAGGGTTGCTTGTGACCTCACTGAACCTCCTCCCCATAGGCCAGCTTGATGGCGGGCATATCTCCTATGCCCTGTTTGTGGAGCACCACGAAAGGATAGCCAGGTTCACGATCCCTGTACTTCTACTGCTTGGGATCTTCTTCTGGGAGGGATGGCTCATATGGGCGGTGCTCATGATGGTGATCGGCTACAGGCACCCACCGGTCGTCTATCCAATGATAGAGCTTGACGAGAAGAGGAGGTTCATAGGGTGGCTTTCGTTATTCATCTTTGTTATAACATTCACCCCGATGCCTGTGCAGGGGATGTAAGGAGGTGTGTATGAACAGGAGGGAGTTCCTTAAGAAGGCGTTGCTTACAGGGGGCGTGGTAGGTGCCACCACCTCATTGACTGCACCTGCCGTGCATGCAAGGAAGAGGTACAGATGGAGGATGGTGACCACATGGCCACCACACTTCCCCGTGCTTGGCGAGGGCGCCGAGATGCTCGCAAGGCTCGTGGAGGAGATGTCAGAGGGGAGGATGAGGATAAGGGTCTATGGGGGTGGAGAGCTCGTCCCCCCGCTTGAGGCATTCGATGCAGTAAGCCAGGGGATAGTGGAGATGGGCCATGGTGCTGCCTATTACTGGGCTGGCAAATCACCAGCAACCCAGTTCTTCACATCAATACCATTCGGTATGAACGCCCAGCAGATGAATGCATGGCTCTATGCAGGCGAGGGTCTCAGGTTATGGGAGGAGGTGTATGCACCGTTCAATCTCGTCCCTATGCCTGCAGGGAACACAGGTGTGCAGATGGGAGGATGGTTCAACAAGGAGATAAACTCCATCGAGGACATAAAGGGCCTCAAGATGCGTATCCCTGGCCTTGGGGGCAAGGTCATATCAAGGGCAGGTGGGGCAGCGGTGCTCTCGGCAGGTGGAGAGATATATACAAACCTTGAACGTGGTGTGATAGATGCAACAGAGTGGGTTGGACCATATCATGACTATCTGATGGGTTTTTACAGGATAGCAAGATACTATTATTACCCTGGCTGGCACGAACCAGGCAGTGTACTTGAGGTTTTTATAAATAAGAAGAGGTTTGAAGCCCTGCCAGAGGACCTCCAGTCTATAATAAGGACCGCAGCATACAGGACGAACATATGGATGCTGTCGGAGTTTGAGTCCAAGAACTACGCATATCTCAAGAAGCTGGTCGAGGAACACAAGGTGAGGCTGAAGAGGTTTCCTGACGATGTCCTCAGGGCATTCAAGAGGTATTCAGAAGAGGTGATCGAGGATGTGATTGCAAAGGACAGGATGAGCAAAAGGGTATATGAGTCCTTTAGAAGGTTCAAGAGGGACATCTCTAAATGGGCAAGGGTATCAGAGGTCGCCTATTATGAGCTGATGATGTAATTCATCAGAGGCCCTGTAGCACCCTGAGCGTCCTAAGCCTGTTGATCGCAGAAGAAAGCTCCTGCCTCCTGAACATTGCATAGTCTCCTGCAGGCCTCTTCGTCAACACATCGAGCCCCTTATCCCTGATATCCTTCATCACGAGCTCAAGGATGGCCCTCATGGTCATCCTGCCATCCATAAACCTTGTGGCATAGAGGATCGCATCCCCTATCGCCCTGGTCTGGCTTACATGCACTATCTGTTCAACTGCATCAAGGTCAATGGTATGACGGCCGAATGCTATTGAGTGGAGACCCTTTGATGAGATCTTCACATCCCTCCTGCCCCTGCTCGGGTCAAACCCCTGCCTGAGCGGTATCCTCTTCCTGAAGATGCCGAATTCGCTACCACCCTCCATCCTCCTCTGGGTCCTGTACCTCTCTGCGATCTCCCTTGCCCTGGCTGTAACATCAACAGGGGTATAGTTCTTCATGCATATAACCGTATCGGCAACATCAAAATAATCACCCGAACCGCCCATCACCAGGATCGTGGATACCCTGAGGTCCCTGTAAAGGAGCCTCACCTTATCGATAAATGGTGTGATCGGCTCGTGATCCTTTGAGACAAGCTCCTGCATCCTGTGATCCCTGATGATGAAGTTGGTGGCAGAGGTATCCTCATCTATAAGCAACAGGCCTGTCCCTGCCTCCAGGGCCTCCATGATATTTGCTGCCTGCGATGTGCTACCGCTTGCATCATCAGTGGAGAAATCCCTCGTGTCGATACCGAACGGGAGGTTTGATATAAACGGGGATATATCCACACCCCTTATACTCCTGCCATCCTCGGATCGTATCATAACAGCATCATCAACGGTAACCACAAACTCCCTGCCATCACCTGGAATATGGTTATAGACACCCAGTTTTATTGCATCAAGGAGGGTTGACTTGCCGTGGTATCCACCACCCACTATAAGGGTAATACCCTCTGGTATACCCATGCCTGTTATCCTTCCCCTGTTGGGCAGTTCAACCTCCACCCTCAACGACTCAGGCGATCTGAAGGGTATAACCCCGCCACCCCTCATCGGGCGCGGATCGATGCCGCTCGCCCTTGGCAGGATGGCCCCATCAGATACAAAGGCGACAAGGCCAAGCTCATGGAGTCTTGTCCTCAGGTGGTCTGCATCCTCAGAGGTCTCTATGTGTGTGTCCAGCCTCCTGTGGTCAAGGGAGGTATAGAATAGTGATCTTCTTATAATGGAGGGTATCTCTCTTGACAGCATCTCCTCTGCCACATCAGCCATCACAGACCTGCCACGGGCAGGCATCCCGGCATAGAACCTTGCCTCTATGGTGTTGTGATCCAGTATAACTGATGTCCTCTCCAGTATCTCCTGGAGGGGTGTATCTATACTGATCAGCCCGCTCCTCCCCGTCCCCCTTATCCCCTTACAGATTGAGGCTGCATTTCTGCTGAACTCCCTTGTGAGATAGTCCCTAAGTGCGACCTCTCTGCTCTTGGAGCTGTAAAGTGTGGTGGGAAAGCCTGCCTTGTCCATCGGCACCCTGGCCCTGAGCAGGCTTGGTGGGGCGAAGGGGTCTGACTGGACATGCTCTATGATCAATGAGAAGTCACGGAAGTCGTACACACCCTCTATCTCCCTGTAGGCCTTGTATCCCTTCTTATCAATCTTCCTGAGTATCCTCTTAAGATCCTCTAATGTCCTCATACCACGCACCTCTATCTACCAAAGACCTCCGGCAACCAGGATGTGGATCGTGGTATCAGGATCACCACGATCAGACACACAAGCTGAATTGTAACATAAGGTATGATCCCTTTGTAGATATGGGTGGTCTTCACATCTTCAGGTGCAACCCCCTTGAGATAGAAGAGGGAGAATCCAAATGGTGGTGTGAGGAAGGATGTCTGGAGGTTCATGGCTATCAGTATGCCGAGCCAGAGCAGGTCAACGCCCATCTGTTTAAATATTGGGGCAACAACAGGCACTATGATGAATATGATCTCTATGAAGTCTATGAAGAATCCTGCTATAAAGATCGCTATCATCACTATGGCGAGGAAGCCTGCCCTGCCTATGTTTGCCTCAAGTATCAGGTCCGTCAGATATATATCACCACCAATACCCCTGAAGACAAGGCCGAAGGCCGTTGCACCGATGAGTATGAGGAATACCATGGAGGTCAGATATGTCGTCTCCCTCATCACGCTCCTGAGCGTCTTCAGATCAAACCTGCGGTGGAGTATGGTCAGGACGGTTGCACCCATGGCGCCTATGGCTGCTGCCTCGGTTGGAGAGGCGATGCCTGCAAATATGGAGCCGAGCACGGCTATGATGAGCAACACAGGCGGTACCAGTGCCCTGAGCAGATGGGACAGAAACCTCTCCCTGAACCTCCTTATCTCCTCCTCTGGCATCGGAGGAACGGATTCAGGCCTTGCCAGTGATATGATGAATATCCACAGGAGGTACAGAAGCACCAGAATGAGGCCTGGTATCACTGCACTCATGAACATATCACCAACCGATACATTGAGTATGCTTCCAAGGAGGACAAGGACGATGCTCGGCGGTATGATCTGCCCGAGTGTGCCTGAGGCAGCGATGGTGCCTGTGGCGAGTTCAGGGCTGTAACCCCTCTTAAGCATGGTGGGCAGACTCAGCAGCCCCATTGTAACAACGGTTGCACCCACGATGCCTGTTGATGCGGCAAGGAGTGCACCAACAACAATAACAGAGACTGCAAGCCCACCCCTTAACCTCCCAAAGAGCAGTGCCATGGTCTCAAGCAGCTCCTCTGCAAGCCCTGACTTCTCAAGCATCACGCCCATATAGATAAAGAGCGGCACGGCTATAAGCACATAGTTCGACATGATCCCCCAGACCCGCATCGGAAGGAGGCTGAAGAAGTCCATACCAAAGGTCAGATAACCGAATATCAATGACACACCACCGATTGTAAAGGCGACCGGAAAGCCTGACATGAGGAGTATGAAGAGGGACAGGAAGAGGAGGACCGTTGCTGATCCATTCATCTCTCTATACCCTCTCCCTTCAGGATGAGAACAGACCTGAATATCATCGACAGGCCCTGGAGCAGCAGGAGGATAAAGCCCGCCGGTATGCATGCCTTAAGTATATACCTTGCAGGCAACCCACCAGGGTCAGGAGAGGTCTCTCTTATAAGGAATGAGTTTATGACAAAGTCTGACGAGGTGTAGATCACAAGGAGGCAGAAAGGTATTAGGAATATCACACCCCCTATCAGATTGATCCATGCCCTCTGCCTCTCGTTCAGCCTCCCGTAGAGGACATCCACCCTTACATGCCTGTCGTGCCTCAGCGTGTATGCAGAGCCGATCAGGAAGACTACAGCAAACAGGTGCCATTCAAGCTCTTGAACCGCTATACTGGTCTTCCTCAGCAGATACCTGGTGAAGACATCATAGCAGACGACGATCACAAGCACTGTCGTAAGCCATGAGACGATGTGTCCGATCCTCTCATTCAGGCTGTCTATGAACCTTATGTAATACCTCAGGCCCTTCATCTACCCACGGCTATACATTGAATTTAAAGGTTATGATATCACCATCCTGAACGATGTAGTCCTTCCCTTCAAGCCTCAAAAGCCCCTTCTCCCTTGCCACGTGTATGTCACCACCTGAGGAGATGAAATCATCATAGCCCACAACCTCTGCCTTGATGAACCCACGCTCGATATCAGAGTGTATCCTTCCTGCCGCCCTGAGAGCGTTACTGCCCTCTCTTACGCTCCATGCCCTCACCTCACCCTTGATAAAGGTAAAGAATGTGATGAGGCCCAGGGCGTCATAGACCACCTTGCATATCTTCTCCACGGCAGGTCTTTCAATACCCATCTCTCTGCGAAAGCCCGTTCTCTCCTCCTCAGGGAGCTGGCCTATCTCCATCTCCACCTCTGCACAGACGGACAGGACGGGCGGAACGAGTCCCTTACCCTTTTGCCTGAAATATCCTGCTATCTCACCCTCCATATCCCTTGTCCTGTCAGAGTTGATATCCCTCTCACCGACATTCAATACGATTATCTCTGGCATGGTGGTGAGAAACTGATACGGAAGCATCAGCCTTCTCTCATTATCAGTAAACTCCACATCCCTCAACGAGACCTCACCCTCAAGGGCCTCCCTGCACTTAAGGAGAAACCTCCTGTCCTCCTCATCAGGCTTCTTGCCCTTGCCTGAGAGCTCCTCTATCCTCTCAAGCCTCTTCTCAACAAACTCAAGGTCTCCAAGGATCAGCTCTGTCTCAAAGTCCCTCACATCCCTCACAGGGTCTATCTTGCCAGAGGGGTGCATGATCGACTCATCCTCAAACGCCCTGACCACATGGAGTATTGCACCGGCCTCTTTTATCAGGTCAAAGACCATCCTGTTGTGTCTGGTATCACCTGGGGTTATGCCAGGATAGTCGATGAACTCAAGGGTTGCAGGGGTGGTCTTCCCTGGCCTGAAGACCTCCGAGAGCCTGTCAAGCCTCTCATCAGGCACATGCACCACACCGTGGTGGGGCATGATCTCCTCTGTCACAGGCGTGGGGTATGTGGTGGTCTCTAAGTTCTGGCCTGTCAGTGTATTAAAGACCGTCGTCTTGCCTGAATTGGAGAAACCTGTTATAACGATCCTCACTACAGTCTCTTCAACACCTCATAGGCTGCCCTGGCGGTCTTGTTGATATCAGCCATTGAGTGTGCAGTGGAGATGAAGCCTGCCTCGAACTTTGATGGCGCAAGGTTTATCCCCCTCTCAAGCATACCCCTGAAGAACCTCGAATACATCCTTGTATCTGATGTGGCAGCAGTGGGATAATCGACCACCTCTGTATCCGTAAAATACATGCAGAACATGGTCCCTGCCCTGTAGAGCCTTGTCTTGACACCTGCCCTCTCTGATGCATCCTTCAGGGCCTCTTCAAGGGCCTCGGCCTTCTTGAGGAGTCTTTTGTAGGTATCCTTCCTTGAGAGCTCCTTCAATGTCTCTATGCCTGCTGTCATGGCAAGAGGATTACCTGAGAGCGTGCCTGCCTGATACACAGGCCCATCAGGTGCAACCATCCTCATTATCTCTCTTTTACCACCATATGCACCCACAGGGAGCCCTCCTCCAATGACCTTGCCAAGACACGTCATGTCAGGCCTTATCCTGTATGCCTCCTGCGCCCCTCCATAGGAGACCCTGAAGCCTGTCATGACCTCATCGAATATGAGCACTATGCCATACCTTCTGGTCAACTCCCTGACGCCCTCAAGAAAGCCATCCCTTGGGAGCACACACCCTATATTCCCTACAACAGGCTCGAGGATGACACAGGCGATCTTCCCTGCCTCCTTCTTTATCACCTTCTCAAGTAGCTTCAGGTTGTTAAATGGCAGGGTGATGGTGTTTCTTGCGTAGTCTTTCGGGACACCAGGGCTGTCAGGCACGCCAAAGGTCATGGCACCCGAACCTGCCTTCACAAGGAGGCCATCGGCGTGTCCATGATAGCACCCCTCAAACTTTATGATCTTGTCTCTCCCTGTAAACCCCCTTGCAACCCTTATGGCACTCATTGTGGCCTCGGTGCCGGAGTTGACCATCCTCACTATCTCCATGGACGGATACGCCCTGCGGATCATCCCTGCAAGCTCCACCTCAAGTGGTGTCGGTGCACCATAACTCGTGCCCCTCTCAACCGCCCTCTTAAGGGCGCTCACCACCCTTGGATGGGCATGCCCCAGTATCAGAGGGCCCCATGAGAGGACATAATCTATATATTCGTTCCCGTCAACATCATATATCTTTGAACCCCTTGCAGACCTTATGAACAGGGGGGTGCCACCAACGGCCTTGAAGGCCCTCACAGGACTGTTCACCCCTCCTGGCATAAGCCTTTTTGCCTTCCTGAAGAGTTCCTTCGATCTCTTCTGCCTGAGCATCCTGTAACCCTCCTGAAATTTATTAAACTTGTCTATTAAACAACAAGGAGACAGCGGTTGTCAAAGACTCAGCTCTTTCCGGTTAGGACATAGTATCCACTGTGAGAATAATAAACCATGGAAGAGGAGGAATATCAGACCCTTCGTCCCCAGGGATAAAGAAGAAGCCT
>MTOQ01000040.1 GCA_002011735.1 Nitrospirae bacterium JdFR-81
TCAGGCCGAGGGAGGTGCTCAAGGATGCCGACTATATGATAGAAGACTTCGGCGAACTCGCCAACCTGCTATCACACATCAACCATACAACATGACCTGCTAATCTACCATTCGAACGTAACAGGATAATAATTTAAATTCGGCATGACAACCCTTTCCCCCAATCCACTTCTCAGCCTTCTGGTGTCCATTATCTCTGCCACGAATGCATCACTCCCACTCTGTTTCATTACTAATCATCTTGTCTTTGTGTTTGCACGAATCTCTAATCCTCTCTTGTCATCTTATCAAAAAGCAAATCACGAACTCTTTAAACAATGCATCATCAGGTTATTCTTGAAAGTCCTGTTTTTATTCCATTGGCAAACCGATGTAGAACTAATAACAGATTAAGGCATCACACATTCTCCACCATCTCCCATATCCCGCAGGGGCAGACACCTGCGCAGAAGCCACACCCTATGCACTCGTCCTCATTAACAACATAGGCAAAAGAGCCATCCTCATACTCTGTCCTGCTTATCGCGCCATAGTAACATGTGATCTCACACATATGGCAGTCCCTGCAGACCGCACAGGACATACAGCGATCTGCCTCCTTCTCGATATCCCTGGTCTCCTCCCTGCAGAGGTCATAGTATACGGTCTTTATCCTCTCATAAGGGATGACCGGCCTTGTGGGTGGCCTGTAATACGACCGTCCTGTAAGCATTGCATGTATGGCCTCTGCTGCCCTCCTGCCATGTCCTATTGCATGGGTAACGAGCCCAAGCCTCGTGGCATCACCAATGGCATAGACCTTAGGGTCTGAGGTGTGTCCCACCTCATCGGCCTCTATCCAGCCGTCCCTGTCGGTATGGACACTCGGGGGGAGAAAGTCTGTTACAGGGATATCGCCAATGGCGACAACGACAAAGTCAGCATCAATGGATGAACCATCTTTAAAGTATAACCTGTTCTCCTTCTTATCATAATGGTTCACAAACCTCGGCCATATAATCCTTGTGCCAAGGGACCGGGCGATCTCAAGCTCCTTTCCGAAAGCGGCAGGCTTCTGTATATCTATGGCCGTCACCTCCTTGGCACCACAATGGAATGCCTGTGCTGCCACATCCATGCCCACATTCCCTGCCCCTATGACAACAACGGCCTTGCCTTTGAGGTCAGGCCTCTTACCAAGGTTTATCCCCTTGAGGAAGTCATAGGCCGTAACCATATCCTCTGAACCGCCTATATTCAGCATCCGTGGTTTATGGGCACCACAGGCAACGACCACTGCATCATGGGTATCGTATATCTCCTGGAATCTATCCCTATCCACCCTCACATTGAGATGTATCTTAACCCCTATCTCCATGAACCGATCTATCTCATACCTGAGTATATCCCTGGGTAGCCTCTCCTTCGGGATGCAGAACTCCACCTTACCACCAAGCTTTTTGTCCGCCTCATAGAGGTCAACACGGTGCCCTTTCAGGGCAAGATGCCATGCCGCTGAAAGTCCCCCAGGGCCACCACCTATAACCGCAACCCTCTTGTCGGTCCTCTCTGCCGGTCTCGGTGCCCTGACCTTAAGGCTCGCCTTCCCGAGTTCCTTTATGTTGAGAGGCCTGTCAAGCTGGGATCTCGTGCATGCCTCCATACAGAGGTTCGGACATATCTCGCCACAGACCGTGGCAGGCAGGGGACTGTACTGGAGTATGAGTTCGAGCGCCTCATGGAGCTTGCCAGCCCTTATGAGCTGTGTTCGCTTCGGCGTGGGGATACCTGAGGGGCAGGCATGCTCACAGGGTGGTGAGTATTTGTTATTGTTCCACACGGGCTTGTATCGCCTGTCAGCACCCGTGGTTATATACGGTAGCACGGTCATGGGGTGGGTTATATACTCTGCGAATATCCCGCCTTTACCAACGCCCTCCTCCCATATCCTGCTCCTGAACTCAGAGATGGACATCTTGAAGGGCCTCCTCTTTGCCCTCTCCTCTGCGGTATATGGAAGGAGCTTCTTCCACGCATCCTTTGAGACGGTAAGCTCATCATAGTATTCCATCCTGTCTATTGCCTCAAGATATGGCTTCATATTCTGCTTGAGCCACTCCCAGTCCTGATCGGTCAGATCGAGTAGCTTCACATCATCCTCGCTGTAGCCCTGTATCGGCCCACGGAAGTATATCACCCCACCAACCATACCAACACAGGGGCGATAGCCAAGGATGTTATTGGGGTTCCTCGGATTCACACCACACACCACGGCTATACCACCTGCCTTGAACTCTGCGAATGTGTCACCTACATCCCTGAAATACCACGACTGTGGAGGGTCAAAACGGGGGTTGTGCTTTGTCATGGTATCACACCGTGCACCACCGCCACCCTGGACATAAAGAATGCCCTGTGCGGCTGCGTTATGGGCACCATTCGTCACATCACCAAGGACCGTTATCTTCGCTCCACAGTTAATCCAGCCAACATCGTCAGAGGCACTGCCTTTAACTATTATCTCTGTCCCGAACATGCCCATGCTGCCGAGCCTCTGACCAACGGGCCCCTCGACAATAACCCTTATGGTCTCGCCCCTTGGCCATATACGACCGCCTATGCCATGCTGGCCATCAGCAATGATATGGAGCTCCCTCGCACCATTCCTCACGGCCTCCTGGATCTGTTCCTCAAAGACCCTTGAAGGGACCCTCTTACCATTGACCTTGCCTTTAAGTACAACCTTCTTCACTGCTTGTGTCCTCTAAAAGTATTGTCATTGGTCAGTATCTGCTGGTTTCCCAATGGGCTGAGCGAACTAACTGTTCACCTACCACTTTTTGCTAAAATAACCACTTAATAACCGTTGACCAAACTCCTTCTCCAATATCTATTGCCATCTTACTTATAAATCTCCAGATCCTCCAACTTCAATTCCCTTCCCATAAACTATCCGTGACTAATGAGCCAATGACTTAATGACCGAAGCCGTCTCAGCATGCATAACTTATCTGGAGTCTCTCGGCTATTGCCGGGTCATCAGCACTTATACCATCAGACATCCCTATGGGCAGTTCGGTGCTCCTGCCCATGGGGGCGAATATCTTCTTCAGTTCAACATCCACAGCCTTGAAGACCTCAACCACCCTCTCAGCCACCTTGTCAGGATCGAGCCTCCTGTAGAGCTTTGGGTCCTGTGTTGCGATGCCCCTCGGGCACCTTCCGATATTGCATATATTACAGCGGTTATACTCATCACCAAAACAGCCTGCTGCAGCCTGCATTATGTATTTACCTATGGCAACTGCCGATGCACCGAGCATGAAGAGGGCGGCTGCATTCGCAGCAAGGTTGCCTGTCTTTCCGACGCCACCTGCTGCGATAAGGGGTATCTCGTTCTGCTTGCCCTGTTTTACAAGGTCAAGATAACACTCCCTTATGTTTGATGCGATCGGATGACCCATCTTGTCCATGGAGACATTATATGCCGCACCCGTGCCTCCGTCCTCACCATCTATAGAGAGGGCAGCTGCATAGGGGTTCCTGACAAGGTTGTTCAGCACCGCCCTGGCGGTCCTCGTTCCCGATATCTTCGGATAGACAGGGACCCTGAAACCCCATGCCATGGACATGGACTGGATCATCTTTGCCACGGATTCCTCAATAGAGTATTTCGTCTGGTGAGTTGGTGGCGAGGGCAGATCAACACCCATCGGAACACCCCTTATCTCTGCTATCAGCCTGAGCACCTTGTGGGCCATTAAAAGCCCTCCGTCACCAGGCTTTGCTCCCTGTCCGTATTTGATCTCTATTGCACAGGGGTCTTCAACCATGTGCGGGATCGTCCTTACTATCTCATCCCAGCCGAAGTAGCCTGATGCTATCTGGGGGATGAAGTATTTTATGAACCTGGACTTGAGTAGCCTCTGAGGCATACCGCCTTCACCTGAACACATGACAACAGGCATCCCCTCAACCTCGTTGAGATAGGTGACACCCATGGCCAGACCCTCCCACATGGTGGGAGACAGGGCGCCTATGGACATGCTCCCTATCATCACAGGATAGATCTCCCTCACAGGGGGTATGAACTTGCCGGATGTCTTGTCAACCTCGAGCCTCCCGTTGACAAACCTGAGGGGCAATTCCTCGGCAGGCAGTATCCTGCCAAGATATGTCCTTATCCTGAATTCGTGTCTTCCTGCATCAAGGGCAGGGTCTGTGAGCATGGATATCCTTGTGAACTTGAGCCTGTCGAGTGTGGAGAGTCTTGGATCATTCCTCCTGCCCCCTCTCCTATAAGGATAACCGCCCCTGTTCTTGTGGAACAGGAACTTATGTTGAGGGTTGTATTCAGGCTCTATCGCCTCGTTCGGACACACCAGGGTGCATGTGCCACAGCCCGTGCAGTATCTGTTGATGTCCGTGGATTGTTTTATAACCGTTACAACCTGCCTGACGGCCTTTGGCTGAGGGGTTGGGCCTTCAGAGTGGATAGTCCGCCTCAGGATGACAGAGGGCTCGATGGAGAACATCGGACACACGGCAGTACACCTTCCACACCTCTTGCATCTGTCATCACGCCACCTGATGATGTATGGAAAGTCTTTTAGCGTCAATTGATGATTATGGTCTAACCGCGTAGCTGGTTCCATACCACCACCTCCTCTGCCTCGGGCCTGACGATAACCATGTCATACTTCATGGGGAATATATCGAGGCTCCTGTCCCTCTGGGGGATGGCGCTGTCAAGGCCACACTCCTCTGACATGAGTCCATACTTCCCCTTCACGCCACCGACAACCCCTGGTCTGAGCTTCTTGGAGTCCTGGACCATGAAGCACGTGCCATCAGGGGTGAAGCCGATCACACAGTTTGGCCCATCAATACACAGGGGCCTCAGCGTGACCTTCAACAGTCTCACAACCTCACTGTCAGGCCTCCCATCTATCTCAGAGGTCTTCAACGGAGTAATGATATCCTTATAATAGACAAGTGGATAACCAAGGATCTTGCATGTATAATGCAGGATATGTGTGAAGACCTCGCTATCACTGTTATAACCTATATAGCCAGGGAAGCCCCTGCTCATCAGGAACTCCCTTATGGGGACAAATGCCGTGTTCTCTCCATTGGTCATCGAACCATATCCCTGGATAAAGAAGGGGTGGCATGCGTATAGATTAATGGCATAATTGGTATTCTGCCTCCCCTGTGCAAATATTATCTTTGCCTTGAGGTTGCTATCGTCAAGACCAAAGAACTCGCTTAATTGCAGGGGGTCTCCGACCTCCTTTATCGTAATAATGTCCGGATAGAATGAAAAGACGATTATAGACTCATCGTCCTCTCCCATCCTCCTTAAGGCGATCCTTGTCCTGAGGAGCAGATCCTCCTTCTCCTCAAAGGCTCTGTCCTTATATTCCTCTGGATACTCATAAACCCTTGCAAAATAATGGTCACGCCTCTGGATCCCCTTTACGGGCTTTATCCTTGGCGTCCATGTGTGTCTCAATTGAAAACCGACCCTCTCCATATACTCATCAAGACGATGGAGCCCGTCCTTTGAACAGATCCCGGACAGGATCGGATAATCCTTCATCTCTTCGAATTCACCACCAAGGTTCTTCAGTATAATGCCCATACCAGAGCCATCATGCCCCTCCTTCATGGTCTCAAGGGCAAGGATGTTCTCCATCGGAGAGATGTAGTCCTTCGATGTTATGGCCACCAGTCGACACATGCGTTAAAACCTCTAAAAAGAGGGTCTTAGAGAAAAATTTGGCAGGCCTTATGCCTGCCTTTTAGATTAATATTTTATGCCGTTTTATGTCAATTATCCCGCCCCGATTGTATGTAACAAGGTTCTGATTTAAGGCCAGTGGTAGAGCGATGAAAAAGAAACTTGACATCAGAGAAAAACAGGACTAAAATAGTCCTATATAGAGATGCAGATAAGGAGAGAGACAGACTATGCGATAAGGTGTGTGCTTCACCTCTCACAATCCCCTGACCAGGTGATTATGGTGAATGAGATAGCAAGGTCAAGAAGGATACCCAGGAGCTTCCTCTCCAAGATACTCCAGAAGCTTGCAAAGGCAGGGATTGTGGAGTCCCTGAGGGGGGTAAAGGGTGGGTTCAGGCTGACCAGGAGGCCAGAGGATATAAGCCTGCTTGATGTGATCGAGGCGATAGAGGGTCCTGTTGCGATGAACCACTGTGCGATCAACAGGAGGCTTTGCAGCCTCAGCAAATCCTGCTCTGTCCATCCTGTATGGATAGTGGTGAGGGAAAAGGTGGAGGGTATATTGAGGGAGCATAACTTTGCAAGACTGGCATATATGAGCAAATCCCCTTGAATCAGGAGGTAATATATGAATGACTATAGCTATGATAATCAGACTGTAAAGGGGTTCATCCTCTCATCCCTCTTCTGGGGTGTTGTAGGGATCCTCATAGGGATATGGATATCCATCCAGATGTGGAACCCATCATGGAACATCCCACCATACTTCACCTTTGGAAGGCTCAGGGTGGTGCATACCAATGGGCTTGCATTCGGGCTCGGCCTCGGTGCGATCTTCGGTATCTTTTATTACATCACCATGAGGCTCACAAAGAGGCCCCTTCTCTTCCCAAGACTCGCGCGGTTCCACCTCTATCTCTTCAATGTGGCCATAGCCCTTGCGGCACTGAGCCTCCTTGCAGGCATGAACCAGTCACTCGAGTATGCAGAGCTTGAATGGCCACTTGATATCGGTGTGGTGATACTCTGGGTGATATTCGCAATAAACATCCTCGGAACGATAATCAAGAGAAGAGAAGAGCAGATGTATATATCCCTGTGGTTCATAATAGCCTCTGTGGTTGCGGTTGCTGTGTTGTATATAGTGAATAACCTCTCTGTCCCTGCGGGTCTGTTCAAGTCCTACTCTATTTATGCAGGGATTAACAGTGCCAATGTCCAGTGGTGGTATGGGCATAATGCAGTAGGGTTCGTCTTCACCACGCCCATACTCGCCATGTTCTATTATTTTCTGCCAAAGTCCACTGGCCTCCCGCTATACAGCCACAGACTGTCTATAATCGCCTTCTGGTCCCTTGTCTTTGCCTATCTATGGACAGGTGCCCATCACCTTGTATATACCCCTCTGCCTGACTGGATACAGACACTCGCCATCGTCTTCTCGATGTTCCTGATCGCTCCATCGTGGGGCTCTGTGGTGAACGGGTATTACACGGTTGCAGCAGACTGGTCAAAGATGAGGACAAATTATCTCACAAAGTTTTTCATCTTCGGGATCACATTCTATGGGCTCCAGACCGTCCAGGGCCCTACACAGGCTTTAAGGGTCGTGAGCCAGCTCATACACTATACAGACTGGGTCCCAGGCCATGTCCATATGGGGACAATGGGATGGGTAACGATGATAGTTGCTGCATCCATGTATTACATCATCCCAAAGATATATAACACCGAGATATACAGTGTAAGGGTAGCAAACACGCATTTCTATCTGGTGCTTATAGGACAGCTCATCTACTCCGTAACCATGTGGATCACAGGGATACAGCAGGGCGCCCTATGGAAGGCGGTAAATCCTGACGGGACACTGAAGTACACCTTTGTAGAGACCCTGGTCAGGAACTATCCCTTCTGGAAATTGAGGACCATCGGAGGGATAATCTTTGCCATAGGGATGGTCTTCTTTATATATAACATACTGATGACGATCCGGAAGGGCAAGTCCCTTTCGGCCTCGGTGGCATAGGAGGTGGATATGGCAGGCAATATATACAGCAAACCCGTTTTATTCACCATTGTATCGGCCATTGTGATACTGATAGGGACAGCGGTAACCATGTTCATACCCATGCTCACCCCCCAGATGCACCCAAGGCTTGAGAACCTCAAACCCTTCACACCCCTACAGCTTGCTGGAAGGGACATCTATCAGAGGGAGGGATGTAATAACTGCCACACACAGACGGTGAGACCACTCAAGACCGAGGTGATGAGATATGGCGAGTATTCAAAGGCGGGGGAATTCTACTATGACCGTCCATTCCTGTGGGGTTCAAAAAGGACAGGCCCTGATCTTGCGAGGATAGGTGGCAAGTATCCAGATGCATGGCATTACAGGCACTTTGAGGATCCAAGGAGTCTCTTCCCTCAGTCAAACATGCCATCCTATGGATGGCTGAAGGAGAGGCTGATAGACCCTGAGGAGGTGAGGAGGCATATGGATGTCCTGAACCTTCCGTATACAGAGGAAGAGATCGAGAACCTCAGGGGTAAGACAGAGATGGACGCCCTCATCGCATACATCCAGAGTATAGGTACGGCGGTTAAGAGGAGACCGGTGGTGAAGAAGGCCGTAGTAAGGGAGGTTGAGCTCAAGAACCCACTCGCAGGAGACCCAAGGGCCATTGCACGAGGCAGGGACATATTCATGGAGCACTGTGCGATGTGCCATGGTGATGACGCCAAGGGTGATATAGGGCCAAGCCTTGTTGATGATGTGTTCTTCTATGTAGAGGGGGACCTCCCTGATGACGACTACTTTGAGGTTATAAATAACGGGACTTTCGAAGGGATGGTTGAGGAAGGCAGGACAGCAAAGGGCGGCATGCCTCCGTTCGGAGAGGAGCTCGGGAAGGATGAGATATGGTCTGTGATATCATATATAAGATCATTAAAGGAGGAGGGTAGATGAGGATGGTAGAGGATTTTGACGACATAGAGGCGTTCGAGGCAAAGGAGACAAGAGACAGGCTACCCATCGGCTGGCTGATACTCTTCTGGGGGCTCATCATATGGGGCGTGATATATTTCTTCCTCTACACCCCACAGTTTGGTGGATGGAGCCAGGAGAAGGCATATCAGGAGTCAGTGAATAAATAGAGGAGGTATCATGGATATATCCATTATCGCAACTATAGGGTTTACCTCCCTTGCTGTCATAGGCATACTCATCCTTTATTATCTCTCGTCAAGGGGCAGGGTGAAATAACAGAGACCATGGAGCCACAGGCTATGGCATACTTCCTCTTCGGCCTCTCCCTTGTCGTCATCCTGCTTGTGATAATCATCTTCTACTATTCAAAGAAGAGGCACAGGAGGGTAGAGGAGCCAAAATACAAGATGCTTGAGGATGACGATTAGGGGGATACAGCCATGGAGGAGGCTCACAGGGCTGGCAGAGGCTGTCATAATTATAGGCCTCCCTTTTCTCAGGATAAACGGCGAGAGCGCGCTGAGGTTCGACATCCCTACACTCAGACTCCACCTCTTTGGCATAAGCCTCTGGATGGATGAGTTCTATACCGTGCTCATAGCCACAATCTTTGTAGCCACCCTCTTTATATTCTTAACCATCATGTTTGGAAGGATATGGTGTGGCTGGGTCTGTCCCCAGACCGTCCTGTCGGACATGACATCATTTATAGAGAGGGATAGAGGACCCCTCTCCTGCCTTTTGCTCTTCATGATAAGCACCCTGGTGGCTGCAAACCTCATATGGTATTTTGTCTCTCCATACGATTTTTTCCCCCTGCTCATCAGGGGAGAGCTTGCAAGGGTGACATGGATATTCTGGTCTGTGCTCACGATAATCATATTCCTGAACCTCCTGCTCCTGAGGTACAGGTTCTGTGCAACCATATGCCCATATGCAAGGCTGCAGGGCACATTGTTTGATGACAGGACACTCGTGATCGCCTTTGATGAACAGAGGAGAAACGAATGCATGGGGTGTATGGCCTGTGTAAGGGTATGTCCGGTCGGTATTGATATAAGGGATGGGCTTGCGGTGGAATGCACGGCCTGTGCAAGGTGTATTGACAGGTGTGCCGAGATGATGGGCCAGAGGGACAGGGGCTCACTGATAAACTACTCATTTGGCCTGCCCGGCAGGAAGGGGGGTCTTGTAAGACAGAACATCATACTCATTGGCTCTGTCACTCTCATATTTTTCGCATATCTTATATATCTCCTCCTCTCAAGGCCCCTGGTAGACATGACGGTGCTTCCGAACCCGACATTCCAGTCAGGCCCGCTCGCGGAGAGGAAGATGCTTAACTCCTATATCCTCTCTATAAGGAACAGGAGTAAGGATGATGTCGAGCTGACCCTTAAGGCAAGGGGCCTCAATGGAAGGATAGAGATGAGACCAGAGGGGCTGATACGCATCAGGGCAGAGGAGGTGAAGAGGATACCAGTGTATATAAAGGCATCAGGGGTATCGGCCAGGCATGTTGATGTCGAGATATCCATAGAATCGATGGATCATAAGATGAGAGCGAGAAAGAGGATAAGGGTGATGGTCAGATGAAGGGCCTCCTGATTACCGTCATTGTAACAGGCCTCCTGATCGTTGCCATCTCGATAATCGTTGGTATAAAGAGCTTTGATGGCACGGTCGCTGAAGATCCATATGAGGAGGGCCTGAGATGGGACGAGATAAACAGAAAGGCAGAGGCCCTTGGGCTTGTTATAGAGCTCAAGAACAGGGTGATCAGGACAGGAGAGAACGATCTGATAATCAGCATAAAAGAGGGTGATGGCAGGCCCCTCAGCTCCCCCTCTGTCAGGATACATATAACAAGGCCATCAACAGACAGGTATGATATGGATGTAAATGCAAGGAGGATTGGCGATGGCCTTTACATGGCGAGGGTTAACCTCCCCCTCTATGGTTACTGGCAGGTTATAATAATCCCAGAGGGTGTTGATGAGGGAGTCAGGGTTGTAGCAGAGATATTTGTGGAGAAAGGAGGGTAACCCCATGAAGACCATAGTCATGGTTGTGATCCTTGCACTGATGGTAATCCCTTCCTGTCAGAAGGACAAGACAGAGGAGGTGATAGCAGACGAGGGCGCCAGGATATTCAAACAGAGATGCAGTCCCTGCCACGGGCCTCAGGGAAAGGGTGACATAGGCCCTGATCTCACTGACAGTGAATGGAGATACGGAGGGACTGACCAGGATCTGTTTGAGACCATATCGAATGGAAGGCCGGGTGGAATGCCTGCATGGAAGAATGAATTGTCAGAAGAGAAGATAAGGAAGGTCATCAGGCATATAAGGGGGCTTGCAGAGAAGGGATAGCCTGAATGATGACAGAGTATCTCACGGCCTTTACCACAGGCCTGCTTGGAGGCTTCGGCCATTGTATCGGCATGTGCGGACCTGTGATAGGCTCATACGCCATAAGCTCGTCACACTCCATGCCATATAAAGATCGATTGTTGAGCCACCTGTTCTATAACACAGGGAGGATCAGCACGTATGCCTTCGTAGGATTTGTAATGGGACTCTCTGGCTCGTCCATATCCATGTTCATAAGGACCTCGGGCATACAGCAGATGGTTGCATTCCTGGCAGGAGCGATGATGATCATAATGGGGCTTGGCGTATCAGGTGTTATAAAGAGGCCCTCATGGCTTGAGGGTAAGGACGGGCTGATCCTGAAGGCAGGCAGGCCACTCCTTGCAGAGGCCTCTGTATGGAGATATTACCCCCTTGGTGCGATATTAGGGCTCCTCCCCTGTGGTCTCACCTACTCGATGTTCATCGCTGCAGGAGGGACAGGCAGTCCATTAAAGGGCCTGCTCCTGACCCTTTCGTTTGGCATCGGGACAGCACCTGCACTCCTTATGTTTGGATACGGCCTGACGACATTCAGCTCGGGTCTGAGGGGTATGCTCTACAGGGCATCAGGGATGGTCATCATCCTCATGGGCATCATTTATATAAAGAGGGCCATACAATAAAAGAAGATGGAAGACGCCATCCTCAGATGCGATCACTGTCTCCTTGAGATTCCAGAGTCAAAGGCCATAATTGAAGAGGTTAAAGGGCGGAAAAGGGCGTTCTGCTGTAATGGATGTCATGGCATATACAGGCTTTTGAGTGAGGAGGGCCTCCTTGAATTCTATGACAGAAGGGGTAAGGACTGGATAAAAGGGCCTCCTGTGGAGGAGGCCTGTGATCCCAGTGCCTTTAAAGGCGGGATATCGGAGAGGGATGGCCTGCTGGAGATAGACATCGCCATTGATGGCATAAGGTGTGCCTCCTGTGTGTGGCTTATAGAGAGGTTCCTTGAGAGGATGGACGGTATCGAGTATGTGAGGATCAACTATGCAACACACAGGGGGAGGATAAGGTGGCAGAGGGACAGGACAGACATAGGGAGGATCATCAACAGGATAAGGGCAATCGGATACACACCAAGGCCCTTTACCATGAAAGGCTATGTCGAGGGGCTTAAGGAGGCAAGGAGAGACCTGCTCATAAGGCTGGGGACAGCCTCCTTCTTCTCCATGCAGTTGATGATGTACTCCATCGCCCTTTATGCCGGATACTTCGAGGGGATAGACAGGATAACAAGGCTCATCCTCCAGATAATCGCCCTCATCGTTGCAACACCTGTCGTATTTTATTCAGGGATGCCTTTCCTCCGTGGTGCCATCCATGGACTCAAAAGGCTCAGCCCCAACATGGATGTCCTGATAGCACTTGGAGCAACATCAGCATACCTCTACAGTATATTCCAGATAATTGCAGGTGGTGAGATCTATTTCGACACCTCCGCCATGATAATCACCCTCATCCTGGTTGGCAGATACATAGAGGCAGGGGCAAAGGGCAGGGCATCGGATGTGATCACGAGGCTTTCGTCCCTTGCCCCTGTTGAGGCAAGGGTGGTGAGGAATACCAGCCAAGCCATTCGGCGTGTGGAGTCTGTATCCATACACTCCATCAAGGAGGGTGAGAAGGTGGAGGTGAGGCCTGGTGAGAGGATACCCCTCGATGGTGTGGTGATCGAAGGCTCTTCCGAGGTGGATGAATCCATGCTCACGGGCGAGTCAAGGCCTGTGGCAAAGGGGCCTGGGGATGAGGTGTTCTGCGGGACACAGAACCTATTCGGGAGCATCACCTTCAGGGTGAAGAGGACGGGCGATGATACGGTGCTCTCAAGGATCATAAAGACCGTCGAGGAGATACAATCCACAAGGCCACCCATCCAGGCGATTGCGGACAGGATAGTGGGCATATTCGTGCCTTCAATACTCCTGCTGGCCATGGCCACAGGCATTGGATGGTTCATGTATAAAGGATCAATCTCCAATGCGCTCATGAATTCCATATCCGTCCTTGTGATAGCCTGCCCATGTGCCCTCGGGCTTGCAACACCCCTTGCGATCCTCGCAGGCACAGGTGTGCTTGCATCAAAGGGGGTTGTGATAAAGCGTGCAGAGGTGATCGAGAGGCTCAGGAGGGTTGATACAGTCGTACTGGACAAGACAGGGACCATCACAGGTGGTAAGCCTGAGGTGATAGGGTTCAGAACCTCGGGCATCTCTGAGGAAGAGGCATTGATAATCTCTGCATCCCTTGAGGCACGATCAGAACATACAATAGGAAGGGCGATCATGGATTATGCTGGCAAGGTAAGCCTCCGCGGTGTTGAGGACTTCAGGGCGATTCCTGGTAAGGGGGTGATGGGCAGGATGGACGGTGTATCGGTAATGCTTGGTAACAGGGCCTTTGTGGGATCGCATGATGCCGAACCCTCGGATCTCCTCCGGTATGGAAGGGACCAGGAGGAGGCAGGCAACACCGTTGTCTATCTCTCAATAGATGGAAGACCCATGGCCCTATTTGTCATCTCAGACATGCCAAGGAGAGAGGCCAAAGCAACGGTCAAGACCCTCAGGGAGGAGGGCTACAGTGTGAGGATGATAACAGGCGATAATCATCCAACCGCTGTCAGGATTGGGAGATCCATAGGGATGAAAGAAGATGATATAATGGCAGAGATGGATCCTGTGATGAAGGCAGAGGCGATCAGGGAGATGCAGAGACAGGGCAGATCTGTCATAATGGTGGGAGATGGTATAAATGATGCACCCGCCCTGAGCCAGGCAGACTGCGGCGTATCAATGGGGAGGGCAACGGACATAGCACTTGAAAGTGCTGATGCGGTGCTCATGAGGAATGAGCTGAGCCTTATACCGGTGCTCCTTGGTGTATCGAAGAGGACATACAGGATCATAAGACAGAACCTCTTCTGGGCATTCATATACAATGGCATCGCCATACCACTCGCTGTATCAGGAACCCTCCATCCCATCGTCTCTGCCATATCAATGACATTGAGCTCATTGAGTGTTGTTGGAAATTCCATGAGGCTCAGGGTGGTGTGATATGTGGAGTATATTCCTCCTCATAATCATTGGCCTCCTCATAGGCATCGGCTTCTGGCTCTTCTTCCTCTGGGCCGTAAAGAGTGGACAGTATGATGACACAGAAGGACCGAAATACAGGATGCTGGATGATAAAGATGAGGAGAAATGATACAATATTTTAATAATGCGAAGGATTTAAGAAGTCCTGTAGGAAGAAGGTGGACGCAGAAAGAATAGGGAATTAAGAGAGAGGCACTGATGAACATAGAGTTAGGGCTATTAATCCTTGAGTCGGTCCTGCTGATCGTCACCATAATCCTCCTTGTCTATAGCATCAAGGAGGGTAAACAGAGGAACGAACTCCTTATAGAGGTGAGCAAGGCGACAAAGGTCCTGAGCAGGCAGGAATACTTCCTCACCGTCATCGACTCAATGATGGACGCCGAAAGGGAGATCATCGGGACCATCACTGGAAGACCCCCAAAGGGTGAGGATAAAAAGCTTACAAGGGATGTCATCGAGGTCATAGAGAAATTATCGCAGAAGGGGGTGAAGATCACATACCTTCTGCCCAAGTTCCCTGACAGACTCCATATCGGCTATCTCTATACAAAGGCCGGTGCAGAGGTCCGTTATAGCAACTGTATAATGGTGCATAATCTCAGATTCATAGTGGTTGACGAAAAGACCGTTGTCCTCGGCATCCCTGAGCTCACGGGAGAGAGGGAGGCCACAAAGAAGGGGTTCAGGATCCCCTCAGAGGGGCTCGCAATAATACTGAAGGAGTATTTCAGCCAGTGTGAGAATCAGATAGGATTTATAGATTATTTAAGGGAGGTGATAACCCAGACAGGGGCATCAACCTCCCAGATCGCAAAAGAATACCAGATAGATGAGATAGGGCTGAAGGAGCTATTGGAGGGGTCTCCTGTCAGTCAATCCTCCTGAACCTCTCCTTCCTTGCGCTACATACAGGACACTTATCAGGTGGTTCACCCTCGGCAGTATATCCACAGATCTCACACACATAATAATCAACCTCTTCATTGCTTCCGAGGTTCTCAAGGGCCTTCCTGTAGAGCTCTGCATGGACCTTCTCCACCTCATTTGCAAACTTAAGGCTCCTCAGGGCGGATTTATTACCCTCCTCCTCTGCATCCTTTATCATCTGGGGATACATCTGCTGGAACTCGTAAGACTCCCCATTTATAGCAGTCTCAAGGTTCTCCCTCGTGCTCCTGATCCCCTTCAGCTCCCTAAGATGATTATGGGCATGGATGGTCTCTGCCTCGGCAGCTGCCCTGAATAGCTTGGCCACCTGCCTGTAGCCCTCCTCCTCTGCCTTCTTCGCAAAGGCAAGATATCTCCTGTTTGCCTGTGATTCACCAGCAAAGGCATCCTGTAGATTCTTCTCTGTCTTTGACATCGCCATTATTCCTCCTTTCTTACTATCCTTCCACATCTTACACAGCAGGCCTCATCCTCATCACTCCATACCTCGATCCAGGCACCGCACCCTGTGCACCTCACCTCTTCTGGGAAGGGTTCATTCTTCACAGAACACGCCGGCCTCTCATTAAACTGACACCGTGTCATTTGCCTTCCTCCATCCTTCCTTTTTAAGTCTCTCCATCCTCTTCACCGCCCACTCCCTCATCTCCTTGAAATACCTCTTTGGATCGGTCTTGGCGAGCTTTGCAAGCTCCTCCCTCTCTCGCGCACTATCGATATGATCACCAGGATATATACCCCTCCAGGTGGCATAACCCTTGTCAAAGAGCATGTCGGGTAAGAAATTCTCAAGGTCCTCATAGGGGAGTTTGTGCCTGTAAAGGGCTGCAACCTCCATATCATACTTTATTATCCACCCGTTGTCCTCGACCATGCTTATGGGATCAAAGGCGACATTCTTTGAACACTCGGGACAGAAGAGTGCCTCGATCACCTCTGGAGGCATAATATTGTCCTTAAAGTTGAAACTCGCCTCCCTCTTCGTGCATCTGCACACCATCTTATATTCCATACACATGACCCTCACCTCCAAAATAGAATTATTTTTATTTAAAAATTATTATAAATAAATAGGCGGTTCCTGTCAAATAAAAAATAATTATATGATTATAAGCATCTCTTTTTACTATATATGTTCCTGACCATTACCTCTTCCAATCGAATCCTTAGAGCCCTTGAACCCTCGTGCATACGAATCATATAAAGTCAATTTTAATGTATACTATATGAAGAAATTATGAAGAGAGCCAATCCAATGCCCAAGAGACCGTCCTTCCCTGCTGAAGAAAGGGCCATCCCGTGGCTCGGCCTCCTGATTGATGCCCATCATACCGTTGATAAGGGCGTAAAAAAGGCAATCGACTCTGAACTCAGAAGAGGCAGGAGGCTTGCCTGCAGAGAGGGATGCTCAAACTGCTGCAGGACCCACAGGGATATACCCGTGTATCCCCTTGAGATCATGGGCATCTCATGGTATGTAAGGAACAAGATCAATGGCAGGGATAGAGACATCCTCATGTCACAGCTCAAGCAGACAGGCATACACAGGCCCTGCCCCTTCCTCGTTGAGGACAGGTGCTCCATTCACATAATGAGACCCATGGCATGCAGGCAGTTCAATGTATTTGACAGGCCCTGTGACGATGGAGAAGACCCCTTCTACACAAGGCCCCATGACCTGCTACCACCTGTCACAAGGTATATAGAACAGGCCTTCTTCATCATGCTTCCATTCCATGGTGTGGAGAGGGAGTCTGACAGGATAAGGGCCATCGAGGACAGGCTGATGCATCGGATGGTGAAGAACCTCAAGGAGTGCAACTGGAGACTTCTTTGCTTCTAAAAATTACGGTGTTATATTAACCTCAACACTGTCATAATACATCTGATCCATATCAAGCTTCCCATCCATGTTCAAGTCAACTCCAAAATAGAAGGTGTATGTCCCCGTGGGCAAATCAGCTGTGTTGATACCAAGCATCTGTGGCCCAGCAGTGGTGTTCAGAACCTCATAGGGACCCATCTCAATAAGCCCACCCTGGTAGGAAACTACAGGCACACAGGAGAAACACTTAAGGACCCACCTCCCTGTGTCAGAATCATAAAAGTAGTATCTAAATGATGGGTCTCTTGCAACCACCCACCAGTCTGCATCCTGCCCTGCCATATCTCCTGGCGTAAGGGTAATGGTCACAGAGAGTGAATCTCCACGCTGGAGGTTAACAGGTCCGTCTGAACCATTTGCGTCTATGTCAATGAAGAAGGAAGAGGCATACTCATCCGCACCCATATCAACCACTGCCGTTGAATCTCCATCACCGTCAATAATCCGATCGTCCCCTTCGAAGTCCGTGGCAGGTAAGTATGGGGCATCGTTGTCTCCCGAATCTATGCAGGGTGAGACTCCTGTAAGGTGAACGTCTCCGTTTACAGGGTCAACCAGCAGTGGGTCATCTTTGATGTTCCCCCCGTGGTAATAGTTGTCAGTATGTACGATGTAGAGGTCTTCTGATTGACCTGTCTCAAAGTCACTGTTTGGACCGATGTCATTGTTATAAAGTTCTACGGTAGTAATATAAGGTCCCGCTGCTCTTGTGTCTATAAAAACACTGCTCTCCCATATGATGTTGTTATACATAATTGCCCATGAAAAGCCACTTTCAAAATACATATAAACACCCAAACCACCATTTCCAACGAATGTGTTATTGACAAGGTAAACACGATCACAACACTTCCAAGTGTTGACACCTGATGAGTTTCCAATAAAGACATTATTGGCAAGCATTATATTCCCTTCCCATAACTGAGCACTTATTGCGCGACCTAAATTTCTAATGAAAATATTGTTTTTAAACCACATAATTGTTGTAAATTCGTCTCCCATCGAGGAAGCGCTAAGTCCATCACCTGAGTTTTCAATGAAGACATTGTTGAGAAACTCTATTACTCCGGAGGATGTTGAAACATCAACCGCGTAGTCACTAGAATTACCGCGAAAGGTGCAGCCTTCAATTAAGATGCTCGCCCTGCATGTGTATATCGAAAGAATACCACTATATGGTGTGGAAAGGTTTCCATTCTGGAAAGTGAGGTTACGTATGGTTATGTGCCAACCACGATCAACACATCCAATATTCTCAATATTCTCCGTATCAATATTCATTATCTGAACAGAGTTATTCCCATCAAGAATGTGTCCATTGCCGTTGATGGTGAGGCTCTGTCCTCCGTTGCCATCCGGGGGCAAGTATGTAAGTGGAGAAGATATGATCATGTCTGCCTGCACATTAATTGTGTTGTCCTCACCATTGGATTGAGCGGTTGTTAATGCATTTTGAAATTCTACGGGATTTGAGACGTTAAAGACAGCACTGTAGACAGCTCCAGGAAGCACAAAAAAAACAAACAGAAATGATAAGCTATAAATCAGTGTTTTTGTCCTCATGGCTTGCCTCCATCTTGACATAAAAGGTATTTATTCACAAAAACACCTGTGATTGTTAAGATATATAAATAAATTTTGGCAAGTCTTTAAGGAGCAAAAGCGAATTGTTCTTTCAGGAAGGGGGATTAAATTAATCTTCATCTTTACTTTAATTAAATCCACCCTTAAAAGCAAAGGCTATTAATAAAATTTTATATCATATCTTCCTTCTTCTGTCAATTTTAAAATTCTTATAGTATTCATAAAAATTATTTATGGATCTATTAGTCTCCTCTGTCTGCTTTTTACAGAAATTCAGTAAATTATATTAGGTAATTATCCCTTTAGAGGTACTTGCTGTATACTGGATAAATCTATATCCAGATACAGGAGGCCTCTATGGGACTTTACGATTACAGAGAATATATTGCTAATGAAGAAGCCT
>MTOQ01000064.1 GCA_002011735.1 Nitrospirae bacterium JdFR-81
CAGAGTATAGAAAGGATAGTATATGCAGTAATAAGTCACTTAAATGATCAATGGAGGAGAAAACCCTTAAAAGAATTTACACAAAACTATTGACATTACCAGCAAGCCTCAATGAATTGATTTTTTATAGTATAAATTAGTAAAATTTATATTCCATCATCATTTTTATGGTTTAGGGGAGATGACATACACTACCTATAGGCCACACAACACAAGGCGTAAGAGGACACACGGCTTCCTTAAGAGGATGAGCAGCAAGGGAGGCAGGAAGGTCATAAAGAGGAGAAGGGCGAAAGGCCGTAAGAGGCTCTCTGTATAGTGAAGTCACTAATAATATTCTCTATAAAACTCTATAAAAGGTTCATCTCACCATTTCTCCCTGGCTCCTGTAGGTTCCATCCCTCCTGCTCAAGCTACTCTATCGAGGCGATCGAGCTGTATGGAGTCACAAGGGGCCTGTGGCTCAGTCTGAAGAGGCTGTCACGATGCCATCCATTCCATCCTGGAGGATATGACCCTGTAAAGAGAGAGGGTGGTTAGTCATGGAGAAACGCACACTCTTGGCCATAGCCCTTTCGATTCTTGTGCTTATCGTATGGTCTTACTTCTTTGCCCCAAAGCCACCGCCACCTAAGAAATTAAGACCCGCAGGCCCTCCAGAGATACAGAAGAAGGCCGAGCCTGTAAAGAGGCTGGAGATCCCTCCACAACCTCCTGGAGAGACCAGAGGGTTAGTCGGTGAGGAGATAACCGTTGAGACAGACCTCTACAGGGCCGTATTCTCCACAAAGGGTGCGATTATCAAAAGGTGGGAGCTGAAGAAATATAAGGACAAGACAGGGGCACCTGTTGTGCTTTTAAAGACACCCGGCGGCATCCCTCCGCTTGGCATCCTGTTTGAAGGGGAGGCAAGGGACCTCCCACAGGACCTCATCTATAAGACAAACACAAAAAGGCTCATCTTAACAGAGAACAGAGAGAGTGGAGAGCTGGTATTTATCACCAGCTATAACGGGATGAGCATAAGAAAGAGATTTAAATTTTATAACAACCTCTATAAGGTCGACTTCAGTATAGAGACACTGAACATCCCTTCATACCTTCTGCCTGTTGGAACCGACTTTGGAATATTTGAGAAGAATACAAGGGGCCATAAGGGCCCAGTCATCCTCATAGAGTCTGACAGAAAACAGTTTGACGAAAAACTCAAGGGGGAGAAGTATCTTATGGGCAATATCCGATGGATAGCCCAGGAGGATAAATACTTCACTGCGGCCATTGTGCCCATGGGGAAGATAGAGGGAGCAAGTGTGTGGAAGGAGGGGAAGACACCCGAGATCGCCCTGAAACTTAACTCCCCAAAGGCAGATTTTGTCCTTTATGCAGGGCCAAAGGAGTACGACAGGCTCAAGAGACTCGGCCTCGGCCTTGAACACATCATAGACTTTGGATGGTTCTCCATCGTTGCGATGCCGCTGTTCTGGGTGCTGAAGTTCTTCTATAAGTTCCTTGGTAATTATGGCTGGGCGATAATCCTCCTTACACTCCTCGTCAGGATACCCTTTATCCCCCTTATGCACAAAAGCCAGCAGTCGATGAAGAAGATGCAGAAGATCCACCCACTCATGGCAGAGTTAAAGGAGAAATACAAGAAGGATCCCCAGAGACTACAGAAGGAGATGACAGAACTCTATAAGAAGCACAAGGTCAACCCTGTCGGCGGATGCCTGCCGATGCTACTGCAGATACCCATATTCATTGCCCTGTATAACGTCCTCTTGAATGCAATAGAATTAAGAGGGGCCCCATTTATACTGTGGATAAAGGATCTATCCGCAAGAGACCCTTATTACATACTCCCCATTGCAATGGGTATCTCCATGGTGATACAGCAGAAGATGACCCCCTCAACCATGGATCCGAAACAGGCAAAGATGATGATGCTCATGCCCATTGTCTTCACCTTCTTATTCCTCACCTTCCCCTCAGGTCTGGTGCTCTACTGGCTTGTGAACAACATCCTCGCAATAATTCAGCAGTACTATGCAAACAAGAAATTGACAGATTGAGATGACCATCACGGATCCTGTCTGTATCCGGCTGTAGGCCATGCATATAGAGGACACCATAGCTGCAATATCCACACCACTTGGATACAGCGGGATAGGTATAGTGAGATTAAGCGGTAAGGATGCTATAAGGATTGCAGAAAGGGTCTTCTCATCACCAAGGGGTAAAAGCCTCAGCAGGGGTCCAACCCACAGGCTCCTCTATGGCCACATAATAGATCATGAGAATGGTGAATTAATAGACGAGGTGCTCGTCTCTGTTATGAAGGCCCCTAACACATACACCAGGGAGGATATAGTCGAGATAAACTGCCACGGTGGACCTCTCCCCCTCAGAAGGGTCCTTGAGCTTGTCCTGAGGCACGGGGCAAGGCTCGCCCAGCCAGGAGAGTTTACCATGAGGGCGTTCCTCAACGGCAGGATAGACCTCGCCCAATCAGAGGCGGTCCTTGACATAATAAACTCCCTCACAGAGGAGGGCCAGAAGGTGGCGATGGAACAACTGCGGGGAGGGCTCTCAAAGAGGATCACTGGTTTAAGGGAAGGATTGATAGGGCTGACCGCTATCGTAGAGGCATACATTGACTTCCCTGACGAAGAGATCACCCCGCCTGACCGTAACGAGCTGGTGGAGAGGGCAGGAAGGATTCAGACCGAGCTGGGTGAGTTGATCAGCAGCAGTAGATATGGCCTGATCCTGAGGGAGGGAGTCAAGACAGCCATCATCGGAAGGCCAAATGTTGGAAAGTCCTCTCTACTGAACGCCCTCCTTCAGCACGACAGGGCGATAGTAACAGAGGTGCCTGGTACAACCAGGGATATAATAGAAGAGTATCTGAATATAAAGGGACTGCCGGTGAGGATAATGGATACAGCAGGGATAAGGGATTCAGGTGATATTGCAGAGATGGAGGGGGTTGAAAGGAGCCTCAGGGCGATGCAGGGTTCAGACCTTGTGCTCCTGGTCCTTGATGGGAGTGAAGAACTGCATGAGACAGACATCAGACTGATAGAGGAGTCAAGGACAAAGGATGTGATAATCGTGATTAACAAGATCGACCTTCCCACAAGGATATCCCCTGAGAGGCTTCCACCTGATAAACCCCTTGTAAGGATCTCTGCACTTAAGGGCATCGGCATAGAAGACCTCAAAGAGGAGATCGTTGATATGTCAACCAAGGGCAGGAAGGTATATGAGATCGATACCCCCCTTGTCACAAGGCAGAGGCACCTGATGGCATTGAAGAGGGCACATGAAGCCATAACCTCATTTCTTGAGGGGCTTGATTCACTCTCACCCGAGATCCTTGCCCTTGAACTCAGGGAGGCCCTTGATGCCCTTGGAGAGATAATAGGGATCACCACCCCTGACGACATCCTCAACAGGATATTCAGTGAATTCTGCATAGGGAAATAGAGATGCAAAACCATCACGCATCGCGGAGACATGGAGAGGCTTAAGAAGGTAAGAAGGGTCCTGCTCTACACACTGTTGCTCAATATAGGGGTTGCCATGGCAAAGGTGGTATACGGCTATATAACAGGCTCTATGAGTATGTTCTCTGATGGCCTGCATTCATTCTTTGATGGCACCTCAAATGTTATAGGGCTTGTTGGTGTCTGGATCGCTGCACAGCCACCGGACAGGGAACACCCCTATGGACACAGGAAATACGAGACCCTGTTCACCATCGCCATAGCGATACTGATCTTCCTGGCAGGTGCGGGTATACTGCGGAAGGCCTATCTTGGCCTACAGGCCCCCCATATGGTGGAGGTCACCACGGTCAGCTTTATAATAATGGCAACCACCCTCATGATAAACTTCTATGTAATGAACTATGAATCAAGGAAGGCCCGTGAGTTGAGGAGTGACTTCCTCCGTGCAGATGCAATGCACACACAGACAGACATATACATCTCCATCTCTGTCATCATAAGCCTCATAGCTGCAAGGATCGGCTATCCTGTGGTGGACCTTATTGTATCGGTCTTCATCGCATTCCTGATAGGGAAGATGGGGCTCTCTGTGCTGAAGTCTGCAGCCGATGTCCTCACAGACACCGCAAGGATTGACCCTGATGAGATCAGGGATGTAATCAGTGAGATCGATGGGGTCAGGGGATGCCATGAGATAAGGACGAGGGGGAAGGAGGGTGCTGTTAATATAGACCTCCACGTGCTCGTTGACCCCGACATAAAGACCCATGAGGCCCATGAGATTGCACACATCGTTGAAGAGTCCCTAAAGGAGAGGTTCCCTTCAATCGTGGATGTGGTCGTGCATATAGAGCCCTATAGCCTACATCACGACATCCATGAATATAAACGGTAGAAATGGATGAGACAAAGTTGTAAAATCTTATAAAAATCAGGAAAGGAGCAGATATGCCATACCCTATCCACAGACCAAGGAGATTGAGAAGTAACGAGACCATAAGGAGGATGGTCAGGGAGACGCACCTCTCACCTGACGACTTCATATATCCCCTCTTCGTAACCCACGGAAAGGATGTTAAGAAGAGGATACCATCAATGCCTGGATGCTATCAGATGTCGGTTGACCATATAGTCAGGGAGGCACAGAGGGCGTATAAACACGGCATACCGGCCGTCATCCTCTTTGGCATCCCTGAACATAAGGACGAGAGGGCATCAGAGGCATACAGCTCCAGGGGGGTGGTGCAGAGGGCGATAAAGGCGATAAAGGACAGGGTGCCTGAGCTGATGGTCATAACCGATGTCTGCCTCTGTGAATACACGAGCCACGGCCACTGTGGGATCGTCAAGGATGGCAAGATACTGAACGATCCGACCCTTGAGCTCCTCTCAAAAGAGGCCCTCTCACACGCAAAGGCAGGTGCAGACATGGTTGCACCCTCTGACATGATGGATGGACGGGTGGCTGCCATAAGGGAGACGCTTGATGCCCATGGATATGAAGAGATACCGATCATGAGCTATGCGGCAAAGTATGCCTCTGCCTTTTATTCCCCATTCAGGGATGCTGCAGAATCAGCACCGCAATTTGGCGACAGGAAGAGTTATCAGATGGATCCACCAAACAGGACCGAGGCCCTCAAGGAGGTGGCCCTTGATATAGAGGAGGGTGCCGATATCGTAATGGTCAAACCAGCCATGTGCTATTTAGACATAATATCTGATATAAAGAATACATTCGATGTCCCTGTTGCTGCCTATAATGTGAGCGGTGAGTACTCCATGGTAAAGGCAGCCTCTCAGAAGGGATGGATTGATGAAAAGAGGGTCATGATGGAGATCCTCACATCCATAAAGAGGGCAGGCGCCGACCTCATACTCACATACTTCGCAATAGAGGCAGCAAAGGAGCTGACGGGATAATCTCTGAAGGTTATCCTCTCACAATTGAGACCTCTCCACTATCTCCGTGGTTTATATTTTTTAATTTAATATATGGTAAAATTTTTAGAGTTTTAACCACAGAGGGGACTTAATTCAACATGAAAATCTCTCTGCCTTCTGGAAAGAGTATATCTGTTGCTCCTCAGACCTCCATACTTGATGCACTCGAGATGGAGGGTATATACCTCACTTCCTCATGTGGTGGCAAGGGTGTATGCGGGAAATGCAAGGTGATCGTGAGGTCAGGGGATGTTGACAGAAGGTCAACGATCAAGCTCTCACAGGAGGAGGTCGAGGAGGGGTATGCCCTTGCCTGTCAGAGCTATCCACTTGGTGATATAGTGATCGACATACCAAAGGAGTCTGTATTGACAGTCGAGGGCAGGATAGCCACGGGCAGGTCCAAGGATCTCCTTGCCCTGCTCCAGTCCCTTGGCGTCGGGATAGAACCCCTATCAGAGAGGATACTCCTTGAACTGCCTCCTCCAACCCTCACGGACAACATCAGTGACCTTGAGAGGTTGAAGAGGGAACTGATGGCAAAGGGGCTTGGATGTCTGAGGGTTCCCTTCAGGTCGTTGAAGGGCCTTGCAGGCGTATTGAGGGAGAAGGACTGGCAGATCACCATATCACTCATACATAGTGAAGATTGCCATGAGATAATAAACATCTTCCCAGGAGACCGGAGAAGCCCGAGGTATGGTGTAGCAGTGGACATTGGCACAACAACCCTTGTCCTGTACCTCATTGACCTTACCGATGGCACACTTGTTGATGCGGCCTCTATATACAACTCGCAGATAAGGTTTGGCGATGATGTCATAACGAGGATCGTGTATGCAACCGAACACAATGAGCTCAGGGCATTGAAACAGGCGGTCATCGCGGATATAAATATCATGCTCTCCATGTTGATAAAGAAACACGGGATAGAGCCAGATGCGATCGACCAGATCGTTGTCGCAGGCAATACGACAATGACCCACCTCTTCCTTGGCCTTGACCCGTCCTCTATCAGGGAGGAGCCGTATATACCCACTGCAAATACCTTCCCTATATCCTTTGCAGGTGAGCACGGCATAAAGGCAAGGCCACATACCCCTGTATATGTCTTTCCGTGTGTGGCGAGCTATATGGGTGGTGATATAGTCTCAGGGGTTATTGCAACAAGGCTCCATAAACAGGAGGAACTCTCATTCTTCCTGGATATAGGCACCAATGGAGAGATGGTCCTTGGAAACTCTGAATGGCTCATATCGGCATCGTGCTCTGCAGGGCCATGCTTTGAGGGAAGCGGTATAAAGCATGGGATGAGGGCCACAGAGGGCGCGATTGAGGACATTGTGATAGACAGGGACACGCTTGAGCCCAGAATAAAGGTCATCGGCGATGTAAGACCGATGGGGATATGTGGCTCTGGCATGATAGATGCCATATCCGAGCTGTTCCTGACAGGGATACTCGACCAGAAGGGCGTGTTACATAAGGAGGCATCCAGGAGGGTGAGGGAGGGGGAGGATGGGCTCGAGTTCCTGATCTATTCTGACGATGACAGGGAGATAGTCCTCACCACACCTGATATAGAGAACATCATAAGGGCAAAGGCCGCAATATATGCAGGCTTTACCACCCTTCTGAAGGAGGTGGGCTTCACCTTCAACGACATCCACAAAATCTACATAGCAGGTGGTTTCGGAAAGTTTCTGGATATCGAGAAGGCCATAATCCTGGGGATGCTTCCCGACCTGCCGAAGGAGAGGTTTGAATTTGTTGGCAACACCTCTATAAAGGGTGCGTATCTATGCAGTCTCTCAAGGAGGCTGCGCGATGAGGCAGAGGAGGTCGCAAGGAGGATGACATACCTTGAGCTCTCTGTGTCAAAGTCATTCATGGATGAGTTCGTATCAGGCCTGTTCATCCCGCACACACATATAGAGGACTTCCCCAGTGTAAGTGCATTGATGAAGAGGTGACCATGCTTAAACCTGAAGAGCAATTAAAGATAATAAAGAGAGGAGCCGTAGAGATACTGACGGAGAAAGAACTCCTTGAGAGGCTTGCTGACTCTTACAAAACAGGCAGGCCCCTCAGGATAAAGGCAGGATTCGATCCGACCGCACCAGACATCCATCTTGGCCATACGGTGTTGCTTGAGAAGATGAGGCAGTTTCAGGACCTTGGGCATGAGGTGATCTTCATAATAGGAGATTTTACCGGCATGATCGGAGACCCATCGGGGAGGTCTGAACTGAGAAAACCCATGACCAAAGAAGAGGTCCTGAAGAATGCCGAGACCTATAAGACCCAGGCATTCAAGATACTTGATCCTGCAAAGACCAGGATAAGGTTCAATAGCGAATGGCTTGAGGGTCTCACAGCAGCAGAGCTCATCAGGCTCCAGGCCAAACAGACGGTTGCAAGGATGCTCGAAAGAGAGGACTTCAAACAGAGGTTTGAGAGACACAACCCTATAGGAATACACGAGTTTATCTATCCCCTCCTGCAGGGCTATGATTCGGTGGCAGTAGGGGCAGATATAGAGATCGGAGGAACTGACCAGAGGTTCAACCTCCTGATGGGCAGGGAACTACAGAGGGATCACGGACAGAAGGAGCAGGTGCTGGTGATCATGCCCCTTCTTGAAGGGCTTGACGGGATTAACAAGATGAGCAAGAGCCTTGGCAATTATATCGGGATCACAGAGCCACCAAAGGAGATGTTCGGCAAGATCATGTCCATAAGTGATGAGTTGATGCTCAGATACTATGAGCTCCTGAGCCATATATCAATGGAAGAGCTTCAAGAGCTGAAGAGGGGACTGAAAGAGGGCAGGGTCCATCCAAAGAAGGCAAAGGAGGATCTGGCCCTTGAGATAGTGGAGAGATACTGGGGGAAAGAGGAGGCCCTGAAGGCAAGGGAGGAGTTTGAGAGGATATTCAGGGACAAGGGGCTTCCAGAGAACATCCCTGAATACAAAGCCTCTACCGTCACATGGCTTCCACAGATAATGAAGGACTCCGGGGTTACAAAGAGCACAAGCGAAGCGATAAGGCTGATCAAGCAGGGAGCAGTGAGTATCAACGGTGAGAGGTGCACAGACCCTGACAAAACCCTTCCCCAAGGAGAGCATCTCCTCAAAGTTGGTAAGAGGAGGTTTCTGAAGGTTATTCTATCCTCTCAGCCTCATCAATGAGCATCACGGGGATGTCATCCTTTATAGGATAGAGGAGTTTGCACCGATCACAGATAAGCCCATTCCTTGACTCGTCAAGCCTTATGTCACCCTTACATTTGGGACATGCAAGTATCTCCAGCAACTCCTTGCTTATTGGCATAAATGACCTCCTTTATTCGTGATGCGTGAATCCATAAATGGTATCACGAAAATACCTTGAACAGGAAATATGTCACCGTCATGCCCACAAGTGCGCCCAGTATAACCTCCCACGGCCTGTGTATCCCCACATATACCCTGCTCTGGGCGATGAATATTGCGAGTATAAGCACAAGAAGGGACACAACGAAGTTCTCACTCAGGAATATCACGCTCACCCATATGGAGAATGCCACTGCTGCATGCCCGCTCGGCATCCCCCCTTTAAGTGGCGTGCCCCTGCCGAAGAACGACTTGGTGATTATAACCATTATGAGGACCGCTATCATGGAGATGATGGCTATATCCTGATCGGCATGTTTTGCAAGCTCGAGGCCTGTGTAAAAGAACTTGCTCAGGGGCCTGAAGAGTATTATATAGCCTATGATCAACGCCCCTATGGCTGTGATGAGCACTGCCCCAGCAGCAATATCCTTTATAGCCTTTGCCCTCTTATCATAGTCCCTGAAGAGGATATTTATGATATCCTCAATCGCTGTGTTGAGCATCTCTGCTGAAAGCACAATGATGGAGAGTATCACGAGGATCGCAAACTCTGACCAGCTAACACCAAGCACAAGGCTGAGGAGCAGGACAACGACCGCTGCATAGAGGTGATACCGCATATGCCTCTGCGTCTTGGCAGCATAGAGTATCCCGCTTATGGCATGATTTGCGCTGTCAATGAACCTTCTTAAGGGCATCCAGTATCTCCTCCTCCTTCCTCCTCATCTTCATCGCCCTGTATCTTGAGGCCTCATGATCATAGCCAAGGAGATGTAGTATCCCATGGACGAGCAGACGATCGAGCTCATCATAAAAACCAATACCCTGAAGCCTTGCCTGTTCATCCACCCTGGAGATATTTATGACTATGTCACCGAGCACCTTTATCCCATCCACCCTCACAGGGATATCTGCATCAAAGGACAGCACATCCGTGCTCCTTTTGATCCCTCTGTATTGATGATTAAGCCTCAGCATCTTCCTGTCACCGACAAGGAGGATGCTCAGTTCAACAGACTGCTGTTCCAGTAATGAGAGGATCCTGCGTGCTGCCTTGAGTATCCTTGCCCTGTTAAGGCGTCTTTGCCTTTGCTGGTTCCTTATAAGCACCCTCATCCTTTATCTCAAAGCCAGGATAGTCAATGCGCCTGTGGTACATGCTCGTAAGGAGATAGACAAAGTATACCTTGATCTCCCTTATGTCCTTGAGGGTGAGCTCACACTCATCAAGCTGACCATCGATAAAACAATGGTTGATGATCCTCTCGACAAGGGCAGAGACCCTTGATGGGGTGGGATCTGTCAGGACCCTTGATGCTGCCTCAACGGCATCTGCCATGAGTATGAGCGCAGCCACCCTCGTCTTTGGCTTAGGGCCAGGATAGCGGAAGTCCTCCTCGGAGACAGGCACACTCGGATCTCTCTCATGCATCTCCTTTGCCTTCTCATAAAAGTAGGTCTGGATGGATGTGCCATGGTGTTGCTGGATGATGTCTATAACAGGCTGTGGCAGCTTGTGCTTTTTTGCGAGCTCTACACCCTCCTTGACATGGGATATGAGTATGAGGCTGCTCATCCTTGGTGCAAGCCTGTCATGTTTACTCACAGGGATGACCTGATTCTCTATGAAGTATTCGGGCATCTTTATCTTCCCTATGTCGTGATAATACGCCCCAACCCGTGCAAGGAGCGGGTTGACACCCACGGCCTCTGCAGCAGACTCAACGAGGTTGCCAACAACGATACTATGATGATATGTGCCAGGGGCCTCAACAAGGAGCTCCCTCATAAGCGGGTGATTGAGGTCAAGGAGTTCAAGAAGGCTTATGTCTGTGGTGATCTTGAAGAAATACTCAAAGAGTGGCAGGAATGCGGACACGAGCATCGCAACGATGATACCATTGGCAAACGCCACACCAAGTATGACAGGCGTCTCTATGCCAAGGAACCGTTCCCTCAGAAGGATGATCATCAGGGATGTAGCCATGGAGACGAGACTCACGAATATCCCTGCCCTCCATATGGCAGATCGCCTCTTGCACCTTATGACACTGAATGCAGCGGTTATGCCCCCAACAAAGGTGAACAGGGAATAGAGGGGATTATTAAGCCATAATCCGGCAAGGAGGCTGGATATAACCGTGAACACGATGGCTGTATGGGTATCTATAAGGAGCCCTGCAAGCATGGAGCCTGCTGCAAGGGGTATGGCATAAATAACCACATCAGGCCCGACCTTCCCCAGCCACCTTACAAACCCCTCAAGCACATATAGGAAGGTATGGCCGATGACGAAGTTCCCTGTAAGGAGTATCCCCATCAAGAGGAGGGTGTTGTAGTCCTCCTTTACAGAGGGCTTGTATCTCAGGATGTCTTTATAGAATATGACGAGGAGGAGGGTTATTATTAAGAATATCCCGACGGTCCTGTCTATCGAGTATACGCCCCTTGATATGGTGAGGTCCAGTACAGAGGAGAAGAGGATGAGCAGGAGTATCTTTATAAGGATATCCCTTGTGAACCTCCGCGTCTTTTCAGCCCTGTTCTTACCGTTCTTGGTCTTTGCGCCTGCTGGACTCGAATTTTTCATACGCCTTAATTATCTCCTGCACGAGTCTGTGTCTCACCACATCCTGCTGGCTGAAGTATACAAAGCACAGTCCCTCGATACCCTTTAATATCTGCTGAGACTCTATAAGACCCGATGTCTTGCCAGGTGGAAGGTCAACCTGGGTTATGTCGCCTGTGATCACCGTCTTGGAATTAAAACCAAGCCTGGTCAGATACATCTTCATCTGTTCAGAGGTTGTATTCTGGGCCTCATCAAGTATTATAAAGGAGTCGTTCAGTGTCCTGCCCCTCATAAAGGCAAGTGGTGCTATCTCGATGATGCCCTTCTCTATAAGTCTGTGTGCCTTATCTGCGTCCATCATGTCAAAGAGTGCGTCATAGAGGGGCCTGAGATAAGGGTTCACCTTTTCGTATATATCACCTGGCAGGAAACCCAGTTTTTCACCTGCCTCTACAGCAGGCCTTGCAAGGATGATCCTGCTGACCTGCTTTCTCATAAGGGCGTTTATCGCCATCGCCATCGCAAGGTATGTCTTACCCGTGCCTGCAGGCCCTATACCTATAACCATGTCATAATTCTTTATCGCCTCGATATACCGTCTTTGTGTCTCTGACCTCGGGACGATAAACCTCTTCTTTGAGAGCACAGGTATGATATTCGAGAAGTATCGTTTGAGGGATGCCGAGAACTCATCAGGGGGTTTATGTTTGATCGCCCTCAGGATATGCCCCATATCCTCTGGACTTATATAATAACCGTCTGTATCAAGCTCCCTCAGTTCCCTGATGAACCTCTCTGCCCTCTGGACGGCGCCCTCCTCCCCCTGGATGAGTATCCTGTTCCCCCTTAAGGAGGCTCCTATGCCAAATGTCTCCTCCAGTGCCCTCAGGCTCCTGTCAAGCCTTCCATACACACTGGAGAGGTCCTTCTCATCTCCTAATTCTAACTCTATCCTTACCGTAAACCTCTCCTCTACCGATTGAGCTTCTCTATCTTAAGCATATCAAGAAACACATAAAATTTCAAAAACAATCCTCCTCAGATTATCAGCATCGCATCACCATATGAGAAGAACCTGTAACCCATCCTCTGGCACTCGGCATACGCCTCTTTGAGAGGGGCGAGGCCTGCAAATGCCGCTGTCAGGATCATGGGTGTTGAACAGGGCTGATGGAGGTTTGTGATGAGGGCATCCACTATCTTGAATTTATATCCAGGGTATATAAACAATCTGCTCAACCCTGCACCGGCCCTCACCATCGCATCCTCTGTGGAGGATGACTCAAGTGCCCTGGTCACGGTCGTCCCTACTGCAACGACCCGCCTCCCCTCGGCCTTTGCACGGTTCACTGTGTATGCTGTATCCTCAGGGACCTCGTAATACTCCTCGTCCATCTTATGCCGCCTTATATCACTGACCCTCACAGGTTTGAAGGTCCCGTATCCAACATGGAGCGTGAGTTTCACAATCTCGATGCCTTTATCCCTTATGGCCTCAAGGGTCTCCTTTGTAAAGTGGAGTCCTGCTGTTGGAGCAGCCACTGCACCCTCCCTCTCTGCATATACGGTCTGATAATGTATCTTATCAATCTCACCAGCCTCCCTTCTGATATATGGAGGAAGAGGTACCCTGCCCACCTCCTTTAAGAGTCGCTTTACATCATCACCCTCAAACCTCACCCTGAAATGCCCGTTAAAAACTGAGACATTTGCCACAACACCGCTTTTGATGACAACAGGGCCTTCCTTTATACCCCTCACCAGTGCATCCCACTCGTTCCTTCCAACCTCTTTTAAGAGCATCATCTCCACCCTGCCCCCTGAGGGCTTTCTGCCATAGATTCGGGAGGGTATAACCTTTGTGTCATTGAGAACGAGCACATCTCCCTCCCTCAGATAATCAACGACCTCACGGAACACCCTGTGTTCACGCCTGCCCTGCCCCCTGTAAAGCACACACAGCCTTGCCGCATCCCTCCTGGCAAGGGGATACTGAGCGATCTGCTCCCTTGGTATGTAGTAATCAAACTCGGAGATACGCATCTTATCCTCAATCCCCACCACTCAGTGTGGTTAGCACGGCCCCTGGATAATAATGTGCGAGTATCTCCCTGTAGCTCTTGCCCTGCCTCGCCATCTCAAGCGCCCCCCACTGGCAGAGTCCTACACCATGCCCCCATCCTCTACCATCGAATACAGCCTCGCCATCCTCAACCTTTACAGAGAAGTGCGTGCTTGGGAGCCTCCTGTATCCAAGCAGTCTCCTCAATTCCGTCGCCCTCATTTCGTAAGGAGAGGAGCCTCTGGCTATTATCTTTATCGTCCTCACCCTGCCTGTGGAAGTATAGGAGCCTATGGTGATATCCTCTATGCCCTCTAAACCAATAGCGCCTCCTATCTCCTGTAGTGAAAACCTCCTCTGCCAGCTGTCATATGGAGTGGCCCTTGCATTACAATCAACCGATCTTAAATAAGGATAGCCCTCTCCCCATACCTCCTCTGGAACCTCTGTTTTACCGATGCATATCGCATGATAGTATGCCCTTATCGGTCTTCCATTATAAGTGAGGATCTCGCCCCCTGTCTCCTCCACTGCGAGGCTTATCAATGGGTCTGTGATCTTCTCCTCATATAACTGATCCATTATACCCGAGGTGATGTGGTAGGGCCTTGCATGATTCTCCTCTTTTTTATATATGGCATATGTCCTTGAGATCACCGCCTGTGCCTTAAGGGCCTCAAGCTCCCAGTTCTCACCGGTCTCAGAGGCCACAACCTCCTCCACATACCTCTCAAGTGGGATATTATTGATTATATAGAGTCCATGCCTGTCGCTCAACACCTCAAGCCTCCCCTTATAGAGATGGCCGTTGAATATAACCTCTCCGTTAACCTTCCCCAGGCTCCCTGCATCCCCTGAGGGCAGGTCCACACCTGTGCCCTGAGACATCAAAACCCTTATGGATTCCTCTGCCATGACAGGAGTAACAAGCACTATCAAAAGGAGACATGCTGATATTATAGCCTTCATCTTCTGAACAGGAGATAGAGTATCAGTGTCAGTATGATGCTCATAAGGATGCTCGTGGCCACGGGGAAGTAGAACGTAAAGTTCTTCTTCTGAATGATTATATCGCCAGGTAATCTTCCAAATGGAATGCCTGTATTCTTTAATAGGAGCAACAGAACCCCTATAAAGGCTATTATCACCCCCGCTACTATTAGAAACCTTGCAATGTATTGAATCGGATCAGGCATAACCCTGTGCTACATGCCTTTGCTATTTTTTCACCCTCCTGTTCCTCTCCATCCTACTGAATATACAGCCACAGTATTTCTGCCTGTATAATCCGAGCTCTCTTGAAAGCGTCTGAGAGTCCTTGAAATAGACCCTGAAGTCCCTGAGATAAAACTCTACATTATACTCATCCGCAAGCCTCCTGCCGGTCTGGATGAGTCTCTCAAAGTCCTGATAAGGGCTTATAAGGAGTGTGGTGGTGAATGCATCAAACCCCATCCTACGAGCCTCCTCAGCAGTCCTCCTGAGGCGGAGGTGATAACAGGATGAACACCTCTCAGGAGCCATGGGCACATCTTCAGGGCTAAGTCCTTCGGGTTTCTCTCCATCTAATCCAAACAACTCAAAATACCGTTCAGGCTCGTATCCCTCGTATATGACATCCATCTGCCACTTGCTGGCAAGGCCCTTAAGTGATTGGAGTCTGAGACTGTATTCATCTGAGGGATGAATATTTGGGTTAAACCACAAGCCCCTTATCTGATGACCTTCGTTCCCCAGTATCCTGAACGGATAGGTTACACAGTTACTGCAACATATATGCAGGAGAATCCTCATCTAAAAGAGCTCCCCCTCCCTCTCGATCCCAAGGTATTCATATGAGAGCCTTGTGGCCACCCTCCCCCTGGATGTCCTCTCTATAAGACCTTCCTGAAGGAGGAAGGGTTCATACACATCCTCTATGGTATCCTTCTCCTCCTGGATAGAGGCTGCAAGGGTCTCAACCCCTACAGGCCCTCCACCGAATTTCTTTATTATGGTGAACAGAAGTTTCCTGTCCATACTATCCAGTCCCCTTTCATCTATCTCCATTGCACCAAGGGCCATGACGGTTATATCCCTGTCTATCCGCCCGCTACCCTTCACCTCTGCAAAGTCCCTCACCCTCCTCAGGAGCCTGTTTGCAACCCTTGGTGTGCCTCTTGACCTCCGTGCTATCTCGGAAGCGGCATCCCTGTCTATCCCTATCCTCAGTATCCTTGCCGAGCGGATAATGATCTTCTCAAGGTCATCCGGACTGTAGTATTCAAGCCTGTTTATAACACCAAATCTATCCCTCAACGGTGATGTGAGCAGTCCTGTCCTTGTTGTGGCGCCGATGAGTGTGAATCTTGGCAGATTCAGCTTCACCGTCCTTGCACTTGGCCCCTGTCCTATCACTATATCAAGCTGATAATCCTCCATAGCAGGGTAGAGTATCTCCTCTGCTATCCTCGGCAATCTATGTATCTCATCAATAAAGAGTATACCCCTATCCTCAAGGTTAGTGAGTATTGCGGCAAGATCACCAGGTCTTTCAAGCACAGGCCCTGATGTCACCCTTATATCCACCCCGAGGGTGTTTGCTATTATATGGGCAAGGGTGGTCTTACCGAGCCCTGGAGGGCCACAGAACAGGACATGGTCAAGGGCCTCTCCCCTCTTTATCGCCGCATCAATAAAGACCTTGAGGTTCTCCTTTATCCTCTGCTGACCTATGAACTCATCAAATGACCTTGGCCTTACACTCGTCTCGAACCCTATATCCTCCTCCCTCATCCTTGGCGTAACACTCCTTTCAGGCACATCCTTCATCTGTTCATCCCTCAGTAAGATATCTTAAAGCCTCTTTTATTATATCTTCAATACTCGAAAGCCCTTTCCCCATGGCATCCCTGACGGCCCTCTGAGAATCCGACCTCTTATACCCCAGGTTAACAAGGGCGGAGACTGCATCGGCATCGAGACCTTCCCCGGTGGTCCCTACACGCACCCCAGCTGATGGAAGCCTTCCTTTCAATTCGAGCACAAGCCTTGCGGACGTCTTTCTACCAAGACCCGGGATCTTCGTAAGGAGATCGATATCCTCATTGTGGACAGCCTCGATAAAGCGCCTGACAGGCATCCCTGAGAGTATTGTGAGACCGAGTTTAGGCCCTATACCATTGATCCCGATGAGTGTTACAAAGAGCCTTCTTTCCTCCTCTGTCAGGAAACCGAAGAGCTGGATGGCATCCTCCCTGACATTGGTATAGGTATATAGGAACACATCCCTGCCTGTATCAGGGATGTCTCCCAAGCTTCTCAAAGGGACATGGACATGGTAGCCAACACCGTTGACATCAACCACAACACCATCAGGCCCCTTGCTTAATACCCTCCCCTTAATGGATGCGATCATCGATCCTTTTACCCTTTGCCCTTCTCGGGCTATTTGAACCTTTCATCTCTTAAGCTGTTATTTATATGACATATACAGAGTGCAAGGGCATCTGTGGCATCTTTGCTGAGTCTTAACCCGGATGGAGTAAGGTTCAGCAGCCTTTTTACCATCTCATTGACCTGTCTCTTCTCTGCCCGTCCAAACCCTGTAAGGGCCATCTTCACCTTTGTAGGATTATACTCATGCACAGGTATCCCCCCCTCTGCAGCAAGGAGCATGACCACCCCACGGATTGAGCCGAGTGTAAAGGCAGAGGTTACACTTTTATGATAAAATAATTTTTCAAGGCATAGGCAATCGGGCTTATACTCATCAATGACCTTTTTAAGAGAACAATAAAGGACCCTCAATCTCTCGGGAAGTGACGATCCCCTACTCATCCTTATCTCACCTGAGGTGATATATCTGAGATCTGAGATCTGAGATCTGAGATTCGGAACCTCAACTATCCCGTAGCCACAGCATACACTGCCAGGGTCAACCCCGATGATGCGCATATAGTCCACACCGATTAACGCAGATTAAACTGTACAGATCAGCACACATAACGCTATCTGCGATCTGCAAAGACCTCATCAGGGATATCAAAGTTTGCATAGACATTCTGAACATCATCATGCTCCTCAAGCGCATCCATCAGCCTGAGGACCCTATCTGCATCCTGTCCTTCAACCTTGACATAGCTCTTGGGGAGAAAGGTCACCTCTGCAAGATTGATGGGGATATTCTGTTTCAGGAGATAATCCTTGACCCTATTCAGATCATCAGGAGAGGTTATTATCTCGTAACTATCTTCATCAGGCTCATTCTTGAAGTCCTCTGCCCCCGCGTCAAGGGCGACTGCCATCATACTGTCTTCATCCATTGCCTTCTTGTCAACAAGTATATAACCCTTCTTCTCAAATACCCATGTGACACTGCCTGCCTCTGCAATACTGCCTCCGTGTTTGCTCATTATATGCCTGATCTCGGAGATTGTCCTGTTTTTATTGTCCGTCATCACATCGATCATGATGGCAACCCCACCAGGCCCGTAACCCTCATACCTGGCCTCCTCATAGCTTGCACCTGGTAACTCACCCGTCCCCTTCATGATCGCCCGCCTGATATTATCAGAAGGCATATTCACCTCTTTTGCCTTCTCAATAGCAAGTCTGAGTCTTGGGTTCATGTCAGGATTCCCACCACCAAGCCTCGCAGCGACACTTATCTCCCTTGAGAGTTTCGAGAACAGCTTCCCCTTCCTTGCATCAACAATGGCCTTTTTATGCTTTACCTGTGCCCACTTCGAATGCCCAGCCATCCTGCCTCCACATAGGTACTATGTTAGGGAGTTTTTTAACAATTATAATTAATTGACCTATAGAAAGGCAATGAAGCGCGGATTATCTGCGGATCTCGGTGAGCATGTGCATAATCTGATCCAGGGGGTGAATCTGGTCAAGACGAGTATGTATCTGGTCTATACGGGAATTGACGGAAGTGAATATCTTCTTTCAGCTCGCTCGTGCGCTCATCCACCACCTGATAGATGGATTCAGGAGTGACCTTTTTTACGATGTGTTTAACAGGTGCTGGCATGTGAAAAGTTTAATCAACAAAAAAGGCGTCCCGAGAGAATTCTCGAGACGCCTTTGAAGGTAGTAATATGCTCTTTAGAACTTGTAGATAATCCCGTGCCTGATGGAGTAGGGATTGTCAGCATCCCTGTCTGCAAAGTCATAGGCATCGCCTGCAAAGAGGATACCTGCCTCCACATAGTATACGAGGTTGGTATCAATCTGATACTGGAGCTTTCCATCCAGCTCT
>MTOQ01000067.1 GCA_002011735.1 Nitrospirae bacterium JdFR-81
TAGAGGCTTCTTCTTTATCCCTGGGGACGAAGGGTCTGATATTCCTCCTCTTCCATGGTTTACTATTCTCACAGTGGATACTATGTCCTAACCGGAAAGAGGTTATTAATTGACTTGCCGGCATCTCCATGGTATATTGATAAAGGGATGCGACAGAAAAAGCGAGAGGGATTATCTTTTGTCATTGCAATAATATCGTTATCCATCCTGTCAATCCCTGTCCTCACAGGGACAGCCCTCTCAGACATATACAGATACGTGGATGAAAGGGGCGTCATACACTTCACAAACACCCCCAAGGGGAAAGAATACAAGAGGATAATGACCGAGGGCACAGAGGGCCAGCATGAAATAAAGGGCCCACATAATGTGAGAGACCGGTCATACTATGAAGGGATAATACTGAGGAAGAGCAGAAAATACAATCTTGACCCCTCCCTTGTCAGGGCAATAATAACGGTGGAATCCAACTGGCAGCCATATGCGGTATCTAAAAAGGGGGCAATGGGGCTCATGCAATTAATGCCTGCAACAGCCCGTAAGACAGGGGTCAGAAACCCCTTTGACCCTGAACAGAATATAGAAGGAGGCACCAGATATCTACGGACACTCCTTGATATGTTCAACAACGACCTCAGGCTTGCCCTCGCAGCCTACAATGCAGGGCCAGAGACAGTGAGGAAGTTTGGTGGTGTCCCTCCAATAGCCGAGACAAGACGATACATCAGGAAGGTGCTCTCAATGTATAACGGTAACATCATAATCAGGGGGAACTCGTCTATCTATAAAGTAATACTTGAAGACGGCTCTGTGCTATTTACCAATACACCTGCCTTTTATAAAAAATACAACCCGTCAAGGTTCTGAGGAAGCAAAGGAGTAGACCTCTTCTTTGCGTTATAATAGAATTTCTTGCTATCTCTTACCATGAAGGATATTGAACGGCTAAAAGAAGAGATATCAAAACTCAAGGAACAGAGGAACGCCATAATCCTTGCCCATAATTATCAGAGGGATGAGGTGCAGGAGATTGCTGATTTCACAGGGGACTCATTAGAGCTATCGCGCACTGCATCCACAATAGACTGCGATGTGATCGTCTTCTGCGGTGTAAACTTTATGGCTGAGAGCGCCTCGATACTGTCCCCTGAAAAGACCGTTCTCCTTCCTGAATCAGGCGCATGCTGTCCAATGGCCGATATGATCACGGTCAGCGGGGCAAGGAATATCCAGACCCACTTCCCTGGCTATAAGTTCACCGATGGATATACATACCCTGCAAACTTCACGCTCAGGGACATAAAGGAGAAACACCCGGGCATACCCGTGGTCACCTATGTCAATACCACCGCCGATGTCAAGGCAGAGAGTGACATCTGTTGTACATCTGCAAACGGCGTGAAGGTGGTCGAATCCCTTGACTCAGATAAGGTTATATGTGTGCCTGACAGAAACCTTGCCATGTGGATAGCGCGAAACACTAAAAAGAAGATAATCTCATGGGATGGCTTCTGCCATGTCCATGACAGGGTCAGAAGGGATGATGTCTTAAAGGCAAAGGAAGAGCATCCCGAAGCCCTTGTGATCGCTCATCCAGAATGCAGGATAGAGGTGCTTGAGATCGCAGATCATGTAACAAGCACATCAGGCATGCTCAGGTTTGCGAGGGCCTCTGATGCAAAGGAGTTCATCATAGGCACAGAGATAGGGCTCCTGTACAGGCTGAGAAAGGAGAACCCTGATAAGGTATTTCACCCCCTCAGAAGGGACATGGTATGCCCGAATATGAAGAGGACCACCCTGAAGAGTGTCCTCCGTTCACTTGAGACGATGACCAATGTAATAAAGGTTCCAGAAGAGATAAGGATACCTGCCAAAAAGGCCCTCGACAGGATGCTGGAGATTAGATAGGCCATTGCGATCCCCCTTGTAAGAGGATTAAACTTATTAGCCGATTCAGGGGCTTTGTGGTATAATTGAAAAAGAGGGGGCGACAGGCTTCGACGGGGGCAATGAGGCCTGAGCTGCATGCCGTGTTCTGCCACACGGGCCTGGTTCCGCCAGGCTAAAAAGGCAGGAAGAACACAAACGCCAACACTGAATTGGCCCTTGCTGCTTAATTAAAGCAGCACGCTCCTCTGGGTTTGCCTGTGGCCTGGAAGGGGCGACGGATAGCAGGCTAACCTGAAGGCGACTCCCCTAACCTTCAGGTGAAAGCGCCGGGGATAGGATGCAGTAGCCCGCTTGCCGGCGACCTGCATCTGAAGGTCAATAGGCAAGATAAGCATGTAGATGCTCAGTGACTTCATGCCTTCGGACCCGGGTTCGAATCCCGGCGCCTCCACCATAAGTTTTCCTATCTCAAACAGGTTAGACCTGCCAAGTATGTTAAATCACCGTTACCAAAACTGTTGGACAGAATATGCAACGTGTCTTGAGTGAAGGGATTTTTAAAGAGAGGTGAAGCGGATGCCCTTGAAGAAGGGGATCGATAACGCCGTATCAGGGGATAAAGGTCACCTCATCCACAGCGGACTTCACAACAAAGATGCGTAGATTATTACTCCTCTTGTCAGCAGGGACGATAAAGAAGCCCTGCATGCGTGAAGAGTAGCTCTGGGTATAGCCTATTATAACCTCGCCATCGAAGAACTTGACCTTCACCTTTCTACCACCACCAGGTATGACATCCTCATACTTATCCTTTCTTGACCTGTCACCCTCAAGGTCCTTAACAAAAAATGCGCCTTTAAGGGCCTCAATTGGTATCTCTACGGTCTTTAAGTTATTCACCCTCACTTCCTCTTCACTTCCTGATTCGAGCATTATGTGGAAACTCGGCTTGTTCGGAAAGAAGTTGTTCGTCCTCCCCTTGACGACCCTTCCATCCTTAAATCTTGCCACCACCTTGTTGAGTATCATCAGATACCTCCTGGTACTGGATTAAGTTGCTGCATATACAATATTCCTTGAGAGGGATTTCCCGCGATACATGGCCCTGTCGGCCATCCTGAGAAGCTCCACCTTTGTATTCGCATTCTCAGGACAGGCAGCAACCCCAAAGCTTGCGGTCAGTCTGATGGAATACCCCTCATTACTCAGGAATACCCTCTTCTCTATGGCCTTCCTCAGCCTCTCTGCAACCTTAAATCCGCCATCAATGGGTGTCTGTGGAAGGACTATAACAAACTCGTCACCACCGTATCTGGCAACGGTATCAACCGTCCTCAGGTTCCTCAGCAGAACCTCTGCAACCTCAATCAGCACCTTGCTTCCAACAAGGTGCCCATAACGGTCATTCACCTTTTTGAAATAATCTATATCCATGAATACAAGGCAGAAGGTGGAACCATACCTGTTCGCCCTTTCTATCTCCACATCCAATGCACGATTCAGATATCGCATATTGAAGAGATTCGTCAGCTCATCAGTGAGTGCAAGGTCCTCCATCCTCTGGTAGAGGAGTGTCCGTTCAATGGCCATGGTCACATATCCTGTAAGTTTCAGGAAGAGCCTCCAGTCATCCTCATCAAAGAGACCACCACGCCGCTTGTTGAAGAGCTGGAAGACACCTATCACCGTGTCCTTTATCTTTATAGGGGCACACAGCAGTGACCTCACCTTCATATCACCTGCCACATCTATCTTCGTGTCAAAATGGCTGTCCTTGGAGACATCAGAGACCATCACTGGTATGCCTTTATTAACGACCAGACCTGCAACGCCCCTCCCATCCTTGAGGTCCAGCCTCCTTATCTTCTTCCCGCCCCTCTTGAGCATCCTCTCTGGTATGTATTCATCCCCCACACCGTCTATTATCACAATTGACCATGCCTCTGCCCCTATTAATGCCTTCACCTTGTTCATTATCATACTGATGATGCTCTCTATGCCAGCGTCCTTTTTGAGGATGTTTGTTATCTCCTCAAAGAAGAGTGACTCCTTTCTCCTTGTCTGGAGCTCAGACCTGACCTTCACACCCTCCTCAGCCAGGGCCATGTCGTTCCGTAGCCTCTTCATCCAGTATGTAAACTCCCTGTAAGACACAGGCTCTGTAAGAGGGACCGTGAATCTCTCTTTCAGGATACGACTCAGCTCACCAGAGCCTAGATTCTTCGTGAGGAATATCCTTGGCATCCCTGTGGTGAGCCCAATGAATCTTTTGAACTCTTTAGCCTCAGAGACGAGGGATGTGTCGATTACAACAAGGTCAAACCTCCCTTTTCCCAGACGGACAGATGCACCATCAAGGTCTTTAACACTTACCAGCGAATAGCCCTGTTCCCTGAGGCGATGTTTGAAGTTATGGATAGAGGACTTGCCCCTGTCTATGATAAGGATATCAGGCATTTCGTCCACAGCATTTTTTATACTTCTTCCCGCTCCCGCATACACAGGGTTCGTTCCTTCCGATCTTCCTCTCCTTCACCACCGTGGTAGGCCTCTCGCTGCCATCCCCTCCCCTCCCATAATGCATCCTCATGGGGTTGAAGACGAGCATCCTGTCAAAGGTATCCTCTTCTCTTGCTATCTGGATCTTGAACAGCCTGCTCACCACCTCTGAGGTTATCCTCTCGCCCACCTCTGCAAACGCAGCAAACGCCTCCTTCTTATACTCAACAAGGGGATCCATCTGGCCATAGCCCCTCAGGCCTATCCCTTCTTTGAGATGATCCATATTGAGGAGGTGATCCTTCCACTGGGAGTCCACAACCTGTAACATGACTATCTTCTCAAGGTGCCTCATCATCTCAGGGCCTATCTCCCTCTCCTTCTCCTCATAGGCCGTCCTTACCTGTTCACGGAGTGTCTGGATCATCTCCTCCCTATCCTCACCAGAGACCTCAGGATATATCGAGAAATAACCGAATACGGCATCCTTCAGCCCCTTTATATCCCACTCCTCAGAATACTTATTCTCCGGACAGTGAGTGGAGACGATATCCTCTATCACCTCATCAGCCATCTCGAGCACCTTCTCCTTGAGCCCGTCTGAGAGGAGTATCTCCCGTCTGAATGAATATATCTCCTCCCTCTGCTTGTTCATCACATCATCGTACTCAAGGAGGTGCTTCCTTATCTCAAAGTTGTGCGCCTCTACCTTCTTCTGGGCATTCTCCACAGCCTTTGTAACCCATTTATTCTCGATAGGCTGGGACTCGTCCATGCCGAGCTTGCCCATCAGCCCTGATATCCTGTCAGAGCCGAATATCCTCATGAGGTCGTCTTCAAGGGAGAGGTAGAACCTTGAGGAACCAGGATCGCCCTGTCTACCTGAACGCCCCCTCAGCTGGTTATCTATCCTCCTTGCCTCATGCCTCTCTGTGCCTATGATATGCAGGCCCCCTGCTGCTATCACCTTCTCCCTGTCCTTCTTACAGATCTCCTTGGCCTTCTCAAGCGCCTCTCTGTAGTCCTCCTCCGTGTAATCCTTCTTATCCCTGAGCATCTCCCTTGCAATCCCTTCAGGATTACCACCGAGCACTATGTCTGTCCCCCTTCCAGCCATGTTGGTGGCGATGGTAACCGCACCACTCCTCCCTGCCTGTGCGATGATCTCTGCCTCCCTCTCATGGTACTTCGCATTCAGCACAGAATGGGGGATCTTCCTCTTCTTGAGGAGGGAACTCAGATACTCAGACTTTTCAATCGATATCGTGCCCACAAGCACGGGCTGACCCCTCCTGTAACAATCCTCTATCTCATCAACCACTGCCTTGAACTTCGCCCTTGTGGTCTTGTATATGACATCAGGATGGTCAACCCTTATCATGGGCTTGTTGGTGGGTATGACCACCACATCCAGGTTGTATATCTTCGCAAACTCCTCAGCCTCGGTATCCGCTGTGCCTGTCATGCCCGCAAGCTTCCTGTACATCCTGAAGTAATTCTGGAACGTGATGGTGGCAAGGGTCTGGTTCTCACTGGCAATCTTTACACCCTCTTTTGCCTCTATCGCCTGGTGCAGCCCATCGGACCACCTCCTTCCAGGCATAAGCCGTCCTGTAAACTCATCGACGATTATGACCTCGTTATCCTTCACCACATAATCAACGTCCCTTTTAAAGAGGGTGTGGGCCCTCAGCGCCTGGTTTACATGGTGCAGGAGCTCTATATTGGCAGGATCATAGAGGTTGTCCACACCGAGCAATCTCTCCACCTTCGCTATCCCCTCTTCCGTGAGGATTGCTGTCCTTGCCTTCTCGTCGATTGTGAAATCAACATCACGCTTGAGTCTGGGGATTATCCTGTCAATCTTGTAGTATTTATCTGTTGACTCCTCAGAGGGGCCTGATATTATAAGGGGAGTCCTTGCCTCATCAATGAGGATGCTATCGACCTCATCCACTATGGCATAATTCAGCTCCCTCTGGACGTAATCGTTTATGTCATACTTCATATTATCCCTGAGGTAGTCAAACCCAAACTCATTGTTTGTCCCGTATGTAATATCAGCCATGTATGCCTGTCTTCTATCAACAGGCCTCAGGCACTGGAGCCTCCTGTCTTCTGAGTGATACGAAGGATCGTAGATAAAGGAACTGTCATGCTGGATGACACCTACAGAGAGACCAAGGAAGTTGTATATGGGCCCCATCCACTGGGCGTCCCTCTTTGCAAGGTAGTCATTAACAGTAACCACATGCACACCCCTGCCCTCAAGGGCGTTCAGATAGACAGGGAGTGTGGCAACAAGTGTCTTACCCTCACCTGTCTTCATCTCTGCTATCTTCCCTTCGTGAAGCACGATGCCACCAATGAGCTGGACATCAAAGTGCCTCATCCCCAGGGTCCTCTTTGACACCTCTCTCACAACAGCAAATGCCTCGGGCAGTAGATCATCCATCCCCTCTCCTGCCTCCAGCCTCCTGCGGAACTCGTCGGTCTTTGCCCTCAGGGCGGCATCGTCAAGGGAAGAGACGGAAGGTTCAAGGGCGTTAATCCGCTCTACAACCTGCCTCAGCCTCTTTATCTCCCTCTCATTCTTTGTACCAATGATCTTCGTCAGGACACCAAGCATACAATATATTATAGCAGATGCCATGTCTTAATGGTGATTTACCTCACCTAATGCCATAAATCGAGCATTTTGGATGGGTTACGGCTTGCAACTTTTATATATTTTGTTGGATAATGAATAAAGGATTCCTTATGAAGAGGGGCAGCATATTCGCCAGAGGTGCATTATTATACTGGTTATCCACTGTCTGTTATATGGGGCTGATATACTATCTATCCTCTATAAATGGGGGCAGACTCTCTGGATGGCTACATGGTTATGACAAGCCCGTCCATCTCCTCATCTACATGATCCTCGCCTTCCTCTTCTATCTATCTCTCAACAGATCAGGCGTCAGAAGATACCTGTTGATAATCTCTTTTCTTTTTGCGGTTATTTATGGTATAACCGATGAGATCCACCAGTTGTATGTTCCCCTGAGGGATGCATCTGTTGGTGATGTGGTGGCGAATTCAATCGGTGCGTTGCTCGGTAGTTATTCAGCAAGTAGGTTCAGTTAAACAGGGATGCGGGCGTAACTCAGTGGTAGAGTGAGAGCTTCCCAAGCTCTTGGTCGCGGGTTCGAATCCCGTCGCCCGCTCCATGATAGAGTGTAATCCACGGTGACTGACCTATCACGCATTATGCACCACGGGTCATGACCTCATGGCAAAGGGGCTCGTACATGTCTACACAGGTGATGGTAAGGGAAAGACAACCGCTGCATTCGGACTGGCAATGAGGGCAGCAGGGCATGGAAAGAGGGTACTCATACTCCAGTTCCTCAAGGGTGGGAAGAGGGACTCTGGAGAGGTCCTTCCGGCAAAGAAGATGGGTATAGATGTGGTAAGGTTCAAGGATCAGGTATCGCCACTGTTTGATAAAGATGTAAGACCCTCGAGACTCAAGAGGGCCGTAGGTAAGGCCGTAAACCTTACTATCGATAAATTAAGGGACGGCATCCATGATATCCTGATACTTGATGAGATTATCACCGCCTTCAGTGCAAAACTCCTCTCCACAGAAGACCTGCAGAAGATACTGGATGCAAGGCCTGAGAAGACCGAGCTCATCCTCACAGGCAGGGGTGCACCCACATGGCTCATAGAGAAGGCAGACTATGTGACAGAGATGAGGATGATCAAACACCCCTTTAACAGGAGGATAAGGGCAAGAAGGGGTATAGAGTTTTAGGCCTTGCTCCTCATCAACCTATAGACATGATGCACCCTCTGTATCACGGTTATGTGGGTGAGTATGAGCATCGCCCACATAACAGGCAGGACCCAGCCTGTGAGTGCAGCAAATGCCATGAGCAGCACCCTCTCTGGCCTCTCCATAAGCCCTGTCTTACAGTCCTCTCCAAGGCCCTCTGCCCTCGCCTTTGCATAGCTTATTATGAGTGCACCGATGAGTGTGCCAAAGCACAGGAACACACCCGAGAGTATGCCCATCCGGTAAAAGTAGACAGAAAATCCAAGGAGCAGGAAGGAGTCCGAGTATCTATCCAGCACAGAGTCAAGAAAGGCACCAAAATTCGTGGTCCTCATATTCACCCTTGCAATCACCCCATCGAGCATATCAAAGAATCCACCTATGAGGATGAGTATCCCTCCAACAAGGGGCATCTTGGGGATCGCAATGGCTGCAATGGTGGTGATCATGAAACCTGTCACGGTTATTATATTGGGGTTTACATCTATCCTCCTCGCCAGTGATGCAAGGGGTCTGTCAAAGAAATGTCCGAGCTTGGCGCTTATCATCCCTCGTCAGAACAAGGCCTCCACAAACTCAATAATTATAGATAAAGTATAAAACAAATGTTAAGCTAAATTTACTACAATAAGCCATCAAACCACAATCCTTTTTTGCAATTATAGGGATTTATTTATAAAATCTTAATTATGATAGTCAGGCGGTCTGAGATAAAGGAGACCCTGAGGCCTCTAAAGGCCCAGGGCAAGAGGATCGTCTTCACGAATGGCTGTTTCGATCTCATACATATAGGCCACATCCGCTATCTTAAGGAGGCAAAGGGGCTCGGCGATGTGCTCGTAATAGGGCTGAATTCTGATGCCTCTGTCTCAAGGATAAAGCCAGGGCGTCCCATCATCCCAGAGGACCAGAGGGCAGAGGTGCTCTCATCACTCTCCATGGTCGACTATGTGGTCATATTCGACGAGGATACCCCATATGAACTTATAAAAGAGATACAACCTGACATACTTGTGAAGGGCGCTGACTGGAAGAAGGAAGAGATAGTGGGTGCAGATATAGTGAGGGATACCCGCACCATACCCCTGATTGAAGGGGTATCAACAAGCGCAATAATAGAGAAGATAAAGAATCTCTGACCGTGCCCTTAGACCTCTCCCTGTTTGATAAGGCATACCGGTTATTTAAGGAAAAGGGGATAAAAGTATTCACATCCCTTCAGGGGTCATCAAAGGCACTGTTCTTCTGTAAGTTCACCGAACCCTGTATCCTCCTGTCAGCCTCAGTGGAGAAGGCCCAGAGGCTATATGATGACGCGATCTTCTGGTCAAAGGCCCTCCAGACAGATGAACCGCTGTTCATAAGATCAAGGGACGATCTGTTGCGCTCGGGTGACATCATGCGTGTTTATACCGAAGCCCCGAAGAAGGTGATAACCTCTATTGACTCAGCCCTACTGCCGCTATGGAAGAAAGACGAGTATCCATCCATGGTGATCAGAAAGGGGTGGATCATTGGACGGGATGACTTCATCACAAGGCTTGACAGGCTTGGGTATCGCCGTGTCCCTGTTGTCTCAAGGGAAGGAGAGATGAGCATAAGGGCAGGGATTATCGATGTGTTCCCTCCTTATGAACAGGCACCTGTGAGGATAGAGTTCTTTGGCGACAGTATTGAATCCATCAGATCCTTTGATATCGACACACAACTCTCCATAAAGGAGGTTGACAGTACAACCATATGCCCCATCATTGAGCCATCGGAAGGGCCGAATCTTGTGGAACTCTTAGATACCCACCTCCTTATATTGGACGAGCCTGACGATATAAGGAGAGAGTCCACTGGATATGAGGAGATCATAAATGAATCCATATTCATGACATCACTGCCACTGAAGGGGAACGGCCTATCCCTTGATATAAAGGGAGTTGCCGGACTTGGTATCCTTCCTGAAGAGAGGGGGACGATTGAGGACTTTATTAAAGGGATAAGAGTGCTGAAGAGAAGATACTTCACCATGCTTGTCTGCGCCTCTGAGGGACAGGCAAAGAGGCTCATCGAGCTATTCTCCGATGACGGGCTTGATGTGGCCCTTATGGAGTGTGAAAAGGCGATTCAATACATGTCGAGCCCTGTCATTACAATAGGCAACCTCTCCAGTGGTTTCAGGCTTGATGGTTGTATGGTCCTTACCGAAAGTGACATCTTTGGCAGGAGACCAGTTGTCAGGACACCGAAGAGATCAAGGGTCTCATCCCTCATCTCCACGATCGAGGAGTTCAAGGAGGGTGACTACCTTGTGCATATAGAACACGGGATAGGCAGATTTGTCGGAATAAAGAAGCAGAGGGTGGAGGACTACGAGGGTGACTTCATCTCGATAGAATACCTTGGTGGGGACATGCTATATGTTCCCCTTGAAAGGATCGACTGCATACAGAAGTATCATGCACCAGAGGGGGCAAAACCGAGGCTTGACAGACTGGGTGGAAAGACATGGCAGAAGACAAAAGAGAGGGTCAGAAAGAGGATAAAGGAGATGGCAAAGGAACTGCTCACTCTCTATGCAAAGAGGGCCACCATAAAGGGGCACGCCTTCTCACCTGACACAGAACTGCATCGTGAATTCGATACCTTCTTCATCTACGAAGAGACACCTGACCAGCTCAACGCAATAGCCGAGATCAAGAAGGACATGGAGAGGGACTCCCCGATGGAGAGGCTGCTGTGTGGTGATGTAGGATATGGAAAGACAGAGGTTGCCATGAGGGCTGCCTTCAAGGCGGTATACGACTCAAAGCAGGTTGCGGTGCTTGTCCCCACAACCATCCTCGCTGAACAACACTACAACACCTTCAGGAGCAGGTTCGCGGCGTTCCCTGTCAGGATAGAGATGCTGAGCAGATTCCTCACCAGGGCAGAGCAATCCAGGATCCTGCACGCCCTTGCCAGGGGAGATATAGACATTATAATCGGAACACACAGACTCCTTGGGAAGGATGTGAAGTTCCACAACCTTGGACTGCTCATAATCGATGAAGAACACAGGTTCGGTGTTGCCCACAAGGAGAGGATAAAGGATATGAAGGCACATGTTGATGTCCTCACCATGACAGCCACACCAATCCCGAGGACACTCCACATGGCCCTCTCAGGGATCAGGGCGATGAGTGTGATAGAGACACCACCTGAGGAGAGGCTTGCTGTCCACAGTATAGTCACGAGGTTTGATCCTGACATCATCAGGGATGCCCTTGTAAAGGAGCTCAAAAGAGGGGGGCAGGCGTTCTTTCTCCATAACCGTATCCAGGATATATACGAGATTGCTGACTTCCTGAAGAGGCTGGTGCCTGAGGCAAGGATCGGGGTGGCCCATGGCCAGATGAAAGCAAAAGAGCTTGAGAAGGTTATGACGGCGTTCTACCGAGGGGAGATGGACATCCTCGTCACCACTGCTATCATAGGTTCAGGCATCGACATCCCCACGGCAAACACGATAATCATAAACAGGGCCGACAGGTTCGGACTTGCTGATCTGTACCAGTTGAGGGGCAGGGTTGGACGCTCGAACATAAAGGCATACGCCTATTTCCTGATCCCTGGAGAGGATGCGATAACAGAGGACGCAAGAAAGAGGCTGATGGCGATACAGGAGCTCAGCTACCTCGGGGCAGGTCTGAGACTTGCAATGAAGGACCTTGAGATAAGGGGTGCAGGCAACCTCCTTGGCCCTGAACAATCAGGGCACATAGAGGCAGTTGGTTATGACCTCTATATAAAGATGCTTGAAGAGGCGATCTCGGAGCTCAAAGGTGAGGAGATAAAACCCACCGTTGAACCACACATCGAGATGAGGGTGACCGCAAGGGTGCCAGAGGATTACATAGAGGATCCAACCCTAAGGCTGAGCATTTATAGAAAGATAGCATCAGCAAACAACAGGGATACCCTAAGGATGATCAGGGATGAACTGGAAGACAGGTTTGGAAGGCCACCACATGAGGTGTTACGACTCCTTGATGTAATGGAACTGAAGATGATGGCAAGAGAGCTACTTATTACAAAGATCCAGGGTATAAACGGAAGGGTGAAGATACTCTTTTCAGATAACACACCCATAACACCTGAACAGTTATATGGGCTTTACAAAAAGCGGACATATCACATCAGGTTCCTTCCAGAGGGAGGGATCGAGGTCGATCTAAAAGCCCGACAGCGGAGAGGTCCACTCCACGAGCTCAAGGCCTTCCTGAACATACTCCTGAACCTAAGGTCTTAACAACACTGTCACACCATCTCCTCAACCATCTCCACCACGCTCTGGACGCAGGGCTTACAGACCCTGCTTAAGAGGTCTTCACGCTTAAACCTCACCTGCCCCATCCTGGTTGTCAGGTCACAGCCTCCAAGGAGGCTGCGGCAGTCAACAGCACCGTGTCTTCTGACAAATCGCTCAACAAGCTCCCTCGTCTTCCTATAGGTCAGCTCCTTCGCCTCCTTATCGTTCTTCTCACCCATCCCGTATCTCAATCCCAGCACCATTATCCCACCACTCACAGCACCACACACCTCTCCCCTCCTCCCCATCCCACCACCAAAACCAGTGGCTATCCTCAATGCCACATCCTGGTCGATCTCGAAATCCCTACAGAAGGCATACAGAACCGACTGTGCACAGTTATAACCTTCTCTGAATTTTGACAGGGCCATTTCGGTCTTTGCACCCATTTGAACCCTCTAAAAAACCTGCACTTACGAAGTGCAAGTTTTTAGATATTTCTCATAATCCTCAACAAAAAACCTCTTTCCCTTCTGGATTATCCTGAACCCCTCTGACTCCAGACGCCTCTTCTGTGCCTCAACACCACCAGGGTATTTTGGATTCAACTCCCCCTTTGCCTTTAATGTCCTCCAGTAGGGGGTTATCCTCTTTCTGCCCTCCCCTGCCTCCTCCTCTGCTGCATGGGCAACGATCCATGAAAAGATCCCGCATGTAAGGGGACAGCCGATGTCTGCCCCATGTCTCCTTGCAATCTCCTCCCTTATCTCATTAACCGTGATCAGCCTGCCTTTTGGTACACTGTCCATGATTTCTTTTATCTCCACAGGGGATGGTATTGCCACTGTATCTGCCTTCCACCGCCTCTTTGCCTCGCCCTTCAATGAGACAACCTTTGGCAGGTCTTTCTTCTCGGTTAACTTCTCTCTCCAGGACTTCCGCTTTGCCATGACTTGCCTTTTACTATATTACTCGATCTGAAAGAAAATTTGGTTTTTTCCCTCCTGATTAGAAAGGCTCGGGATAAACCTCGGCCATTTGTCATTCGACTCCCTGATCCTTGAATCCTTATAATTTTAACAAATTCTTCTGGCGATGCACCGGAAATTTTTATTGTTGTAATCATAGATTAGAGACTGTAGGGAATTGGGGAGAAAGGCCTTTTGATGGACTTAAATAAATATGTCTAATTATGATAATATAGTATATATTATTTAATCGAAAATTTATGCATATCAGGAGGTCAAATATGCGTACAACTATCGATATAGATACTGAGCTTATCACCGAGGTTATGAAAAAGTCAGGTGCCAGGACAAAGAAGGCTGCTATTGTGACGGCCCTTAAGGATTATCTCAGACACAAGAAGATCGAAGAGCTTAAAAGCCTTATTGGAAATTACGATCGGTTCGGTCTTACACTCAAAGACCTACAAAGGATGCGTAATGAAAGATAAGGTGCTGATAGATTCATCTGCATGGATAGTCAGCTTTAAGAAGACAGGCAATGAAAGACTGAAGCAAATGATTGTAGAGGTTCTTAATACCTTCTCTGCTGTTACAACGAATATAATTATCCTTGAACTGTTGCAGGGATGCCGAAATAGAGGAGAATTTGAAAACCTATATTCACGATTGAGTGCGCTCGAGGTCTTGCCCGTAAATGACGAGGTGTGGCAGATTGCATATCATGTTGGTTATGAAATGAGAAAAAAAGGGGTCACGATCCCAACAGTTGACATAACCATCGCCTCTGTAGCAAAAGCCCATGGGTGTCTTCTTCTCCATCATGACAGACACTTCAAAGTGGTAGCAAGACATCTTAAAATAGCAACGATTGATTTTCTTGACTGATGTTATAACCACCTGATCCGAGGATGTATACTTCTAAATAATACCCTGCATTGGTTATGATATATATCCATGAAGCAATCAGCCCTTATAATCTTTGTGAAGGCGCCCATCTTGGGCAGGGTGAAGACAAGGCTCAGCCCTCATCTGTCTCAAAGGGAGATATTGAGGCTCTATAAGTCCTTTCTCAGGACAATAACAGAGAGGTGTAGCAGGCTTGACAGGGTTGATAGGTTTCTTGGATGCACACCCACAAAGGATGATGATTTCCTTTCAAGGCTGGCAGGGCAATATGGATATGGCTGTTTTGACCAGAGAGGCAAGACCCTTGGTGAGAGACTGATCAATGCCTTCAGGGACCATTTTGATACAGGCTACAAAAAGGTGGTCATAATAGGCAGTGATAGCCCGACCATACCTCTTGAATATATAAAAGATGCATTCACTATCCTTAATAAAAAGGAGTTTGTCCTCGGGCCATGTAATGATGGAGGCTATTATCTTGTGGGGGCAAGGAGGCTTTATGAAAGGGTCTTCAGGAGGATCCCTTGGGATACATCAGAGGTATTGAATAAGACCCTTGATAGGCTTAATTCAGGGGATATTGACTATTATCTTCTGCCATTCTGGTATGATGTTGACAGGATTGAGGATATGATGTTTTATAAGAGACATCTAAAGTATCTTAAGAAGGCGGGCAATGATAAGTGTTGATGAGGCGTTGAAGATTGTACTTGACTCTGTAAGACCCCTTGAGTCTGAGGCAGTGGGACTGAGGGATTGTTATGGCAGGGTGTTATCAGAGGATGTCTATAGTGAGTGCGATATCCCTGCATCTGATTACTCGGCAATGGATGGTTATGCCCTGAGATATTCAGATACAAAGGGTGCCTCCAGCAGTTCACCAGTGCATCTCAAGGTTATAGGTGAGATCAGGGCAGGTGGTGAATTCGATGGCAGGCTCGTGGATGGCCAGGCAGTGAAGATAATGACAGGCGCTCCGATACCTGATGGTGCTGATGCCGTGATAATGGTTGAATATACAAGGGCTGAGGGGGACAGGGTGGCCATCCTTCAGGAGGTTGGATATGGTGAGAATATAAGGAGGGCTGGTGAGGATGTCAAGAAAGGGTCACTTGTGATAAAGAGGGGCACAAGGCTCGGGCCTGCACATGCAGGCATGCTCTCTGCGGTCGGGAGGCCCAGGGTTAATGTGACAAGGAGACCCAGGGTTGCGATAATCATCACAGGTGATGAGGTCATCGGTCCTGATGAGGAACTGAAAAAAGGGAAGGTCAGGAATGCAAATATATATTCCCTTTCAGGCCAGGTCATGTCAGCAGGTGCTATACCTGTGGATATGGGCATCGCAAGGGATGACCTGGATGACCTGAAGACGAAGATCAAGGAGGCCCTTGCCCATGACGTCATCATCACCTCAGGCGGGGTATCAATGGGTGAGTATGACCTTGTCAGGGATGTGCTTGGGGAGTTTGGGTTTCAGCAGCTCTTTTGGAAGGTTGCAATGAGGCCTGGCAAACCGAATCTCTTTGGTATCGTTGATAATAAGCCTGTCTTCGGGCTTCCAGGGAATCCTGTCTCCTGCATGATCGGGTTTGAGGTCTTTGTAAGGCCTGCAATACTCAGGATGCTTGGCCAGGAGACGAATGATGTGATGGAAGTAGATGCATATCTTGAAGAGGATATAAAGAAGAAAAAGGGTCTGAGATTCTTCATAAGGGCACAGACGAGATGGGTGGACGGAAGGTATGTGACCAGAACCACAGGGCCGCAGGGATCTGGAATACTCAGTTCAATGGCCCTTGCCAACAGCCTTATGATCCTTCCTGAGGGTGAGGAGTTTATCAGGAAAGGCACAACGGTCAGGGTAAGGCTTCTGTGAGTCTCGTATAGATAATCCCTTCTTTTCATGGGGAATGCTGGACTCTGATCCTTATATTTTTTATATCATATGACTTGACATGATTCGTATCAAATGATATTATATAAATACTAAAAAGCGAATCAGGTTATTGAGGTGAGAGATGGGAACCACAACAAAGGACTATTACGAGATACTCGGGGTGAAAAAGGATGCCTCCCAGGATGAGATAAAGAGGGCATACAGGAGGCTTGCGCGCAAGTATCATCCTGATGTCAATCCAGGGGACAAGGTTGCGGAGCAGAAGTTCAAAGAGATAAACGAGGCATATGAGGTCCTCGGTGATCCAAAGAAGAGGGCAGAGTATGATCAGTTCGGCAAGACCCCGTTCGGTCCGGAGGGATTTGAGGGCTTCAGGACTTATGACTTTGGTTTTGATTTCGGGGCAAAGGGCTTTGAGGACATATTCTCTGACTTCCTTGGTGGCTTCAGGACAAGAGAGGCACCTGTAAGGGGCCATGACCTCAGGACCTCACTGGATATTACCCTTGAGGAGGCATATAAGGGGACGGTAAAGTCTGTCACACTTACAAGGGATGTTTCATGCCCTGACTGTGGTGGCAGTGGTGCCGAGTCCATCGAGGTGTGCTCTCATTGTAAAGGCTCTGGTGTGATAACCCAGGGCAGGGGATTCTTTAACATAAGCCAGACCTGCCCATCATGCAGGGGAAGAGGGAATCTTGCAAAAAAGAGATGCAGACAGTGCAATGGCGGAGGGGTTGTGACCAAGACAGAGACCCTCAAGGTCAAGATTCCCCCTGGTGCCGACACCGGCAGCAGGCTGAAGCTGAGGGGTAAGGGTGGTGCAGGGATAAACGGGGGCCCTCCAGGTGACCTCTATATAGATATAAATGTCCTGCCACACCCTGTCTTCAGGAGAGAGGGCGATGATATATATGTTGAGGTCCCTGTCAGGATCAGTGAGGCCGTGCTTGGCGGAAGGATAAAGGTTCCCACACTGGATGGAGAGGTGACAATGAAGCTACCGCCTGGCACTGACAGTGGCAAAAAATTCAGGCTCAAAGGGAAAGGACTCCCGAATCCGAAGACAGGTGCCAGGGGAGATGAGTTTGCAGTGGTGAAGATCGTGGTTCCAAAGAACATAACAGGGAAGATCAAGGAGGCACTCAAGGAGGTGGAGAAGGCTTATTAAGCCATGGTTGACAGGAAGAGGCCATTATTTATGATAGGTGTTGTCTGTGAGATGTTCAATATCCATCCTCAGACACTGAGGATATATGAGCGGGAAGGGCTTATCCGTCCAAAGAGGGTAGGAGGGGCAAGGCTGTATTCCCAGGATGACCTTGAACGGATAAGGATGATCATCAACCTTACAAGGGATCTGGGTGTGAACCGTGCAGGCGTGGACATAATACTGAGGATGAGGCGGAGGCTCGAACTCATGCAGAGGGAGATGGAGGAGATGATGGCACATCTGGAGTCTGATGTCAGGAAGAGGTTTGAAAGGAGGCTGAAGAGGTTGTTTGAGGAGGAATAAAAAAATAGCATCTTTAAGGAGGGGATACGATGAGGTTTGACAGATTTACCATAAAGAGTCAGGAGGCCGTGCAGAAGGCACAGCAGCTCGCCGAGAGCAAGGGCAATCAGCAGGTGGATGTTGCACATCTGCTGCATGCACTGCTTGATGAGGGCATCGCCCTTGAGATAATCAAGAACCTGGGTGTGGATGTAGCATCCCTCAGGAAGGACATAGAGGCCGAGATAGAGAGGTTTCCAAAGGTGCTCGGCCCCACGCCGATGGGACAGCTATACATTACACAGGAACTGAAGAATGCATTTGAGAGGGCATTTATAGAGGCAGAGCACCTGAAGGATGACTATGTGAGTGTTGAGCATCTGCTTCTGGGGATACTAAAGACAAAGAACAGGGTCGAGGCGATACTGAAGAGGTATGGGGTCACAGAGGACAGGGTGCTTTCAGCCATGAGGCAGATAAGGGGCACACAGCGTGTGACAGACCCAACACCAGAGGATAAATACCAGGCACTCAAGAGGTATGCAAGAGACCTCACAGAGCTTGCAAGCAAAGGCAAGCTTGATCCAGTTATTGGAAGGGACGAGGAGATAAGGCGGGTCATCCAGGTACTCTCAAGGAGGACAAAGAACAATCCTGTNCTTATCGGTGAACCAGGGGTTGGTAAGACCGCAGTGGTAGAGGGTCTTGCACAGAGGATAACCTCAGGGGATGTGCCACAGGGNCTTAAGGACAAAAGGGTCATCGCCCTTGATATGGGTGCATTACTTGCAGGAGCCAAGTTCAGGGGTGAGTTTGAGGAGAGACTCAAGGCGGTACTAAGGGAGATAGAAGAGTCACAGGGCAGGATTATACTATTCATAGACGAGTTACACACAGTTGTTGGTGCAGGCGCTGC
>MTOQ01000066.1 GCA_002011735.1 Nitrospirae bacterium JdFR-81
TATTGAGCTGAGTATGCAGTTGATGTATAAGCACTTTTACCTCCTGTCTGCTCAGAGATTTTTAAATGATTCTTAACGATCTGGTCAATAGAGAATTTGTTTGGTCTCATTTCGGTGCTCCTCCTTTGCCTTGGTGTTAATAAAATTCTACATTACAGTTGTCTCATTTTTGGGGAGCACTTCAGTATAGCAGGGGAAAAGGGAACCGAATGATAAAGCTCAAGTTTACCACTCATGCAAGGATAAAGATAAAGCAAAGAAATATCTTAAAAAGGGATATTGAAAATGTTGTAACAAACCCTGATATTATTGAGAAGGATAAATTTGATAATACTCTTCCATTTCATAGGTTTAGTAAAAGGCAGATATTTGAGAATAATTGGAAGAAGAGAGACAAAAGGAGAATTATTGGTCATAAGTTGTTTCTTTGACAGAAGATTAAAAAAGAGGAGGTCAAAAGATGTTAAGACTTAACTATGATAAAGAGGGGGATATTCTGGAGATAAGGTTCTCTGAGGATCCGGTAAAGGATAGTGAATACATGGAAGAGTCAGGTATTGTTGTTGACTATGATAAATCTGACAAAATTGTAGCAATAGAGATTATTTCCTTTTCTAAGAAGGTTCATAGAGAAGGACTAAAAGAGATGGTGGCGATATAATCCTTTATGCCTGCCTGAATAAGATTAAACAATGGATATATTCAGGAAGATTGCTGAGGAGAGGATACAGGAGGCCATTGAGAAGGGCCTGTTTGATGACCTCCCAGGGAAGGGCAGACCCATCCGTCTTGAGGATGAGACATGGATACCAGAAGACCTGAGGATCGCATACAGGCTCCTCAAGAAGGCGAACTTCCTTCCACCGGAGCTTGAACTCCGAAAGGAGATCGTAAGCCTGCGGAGCCTGATTGACACCATTGATAGCGATAAGGAGAGGATGAGGAGGCTCAGGGAGTTGAACTATAAGATCATGAGGTTGAATCTCACGAGAGAGAGACCCATGAGACTGGATGATGAATGCAGGATCATTGAGAGGTTATTGATTCGGCATGATACATCCCGAGGATGAAAAAAATTATTTTATCACCTGATCTTGATCCCGAGCTTCTTTATCTTGCTCCTCAGTGTGTTGCGGTTGATCCCAAGGAGCTTTGAGGCCCTCAACTGGTTTCCCTTGGTCTCTCTTAACACCATGGAGATGATGGATTTCTCAACCTCTGAGATCACTATATTGTAGAGATCAAAACTCTCCAGTCGTTTTATCTTCTTCATGAAACCACCAAGCCTCTCTTCAATGAATCCACCTATTGATTTTACACCTGGATGTTTGAGGTTTATATCATCTCTTTGACTACCTGACGCAGGTTCCGTTCCTGTCCTGCCTGATGTATCGATGACCATGTTATCAATGAGCCTCGTATTCCCTATCCACACGGCCACACATAACGCAACAGGCCCTTTGATGGTATCAACGGGCAGGAGTTCCTCTGTATCAACGATCTCAACATAGTCGATCCTTGCAAGTGGTTCAGAGGCTATCATCCTCTCCATCTCTCTTTTGACCTTTACGGCATCCCTTATCCCATTGGAGGTTATCTGTTCTTCCCCAAATTTCAACGCCTTGTAGAGTATTGTAGCTGCCTGCCTCTCTTCATCGCTCAGATAGAGGTTTCTTGAGCTCATGGCAAGGCCGTTAGGCTCCCTGACGATGGGGCAGACGACAATATCTATATCAAAGTCCAGGTCCCTTACAAGCCTCTTTATTATCACAGATTGTTGGAAGTCCTTCTGTCCAAAATAGGCCCTGTCTGGCATCACGATGTTGAAGAGCTTTGTGACAACCGTAGCAACACCATTGAAGTGCCCAGGACGTGATTTGCCACACAGTATCCTCCCTATATCACCCACATCAACAGTGATAGAGGCACCATGTGGATACATCTCCTGGACCTCTGGCATAAAAACCACATCAACCCCAATGGGACGGAGTTTCTTCAGGTCACCCTCAGGGTCCCGTGGATATCTGTCAAAGTCCTCTTGAGGGCCAAACTGTGTGGGGTTCACAAATATGCTTACAACCGTCACATCACATTCATCCCTTGCCCGTCTGATCAGGCTCAGATGGCCTTCGTGGAGGGCACCCATTGTGGGCACAAAACCGATACTCCTGCCTTCAAGCCTGAAGCCCCTGCTCATCGCCTGCATGTCCCTTATGGTCTTTATGACTTCCATGAAGGGATACCTTCTATTATTTAAGCGCCCTTATCTCCCTCATGAGCGCATCAAACAGTTCCTTCTCTTTTAGTTTCTTGACCACCCTGCCATGCTTGAATAGGATACCCACACCCTTCCCTCCGGCAATCCCGATGTCTGCCTCCCTTGCCTCTCCAGGACCATTGACAACACATCCCATCACAGCCACCTTTATTGGCAGTTTTACATCCGAAAGCCCTGCCTCAACCTTTCTGACAAGGCCCATTATATCTATCTGACACCTCCCACATGTGGGACATGAGATTATATCAGGCCCAGGCTCTCTAATATGCAGTGCCCTGAGTATCTCGTATGCAACCCTCACCTCCTCACAGGGATCGGCTGTCAGTGATACCCTTATGGTGTCTCCGATGCCTTCTGACAGGAGTATCCCCAGTCCAACTGCGCTCTTTATCGTGCCTGAGGATGGAGGCCCTGCCTCTGAGATCCCGATATGAAGGGGGTACCTGAACCTCTTTGAGAACAATCTGTATGCCTCTACGGTTGTGAGGACATCAGATGCCTTGAGGGAGACCTTGATCTGTCTGAAGTCCATTTCCTCAAGGATTGTGATATGCCTTTCTGCGCTCTCGACCAGGGCCTCTGCGGTCGGATGTCCGTATCTCCTTAACAGATCCTTCTCAAGAGAGCCTGCATTTACACCTATCCTTATGGGTATCCCCCTGTCTTTCGAGGCGTTAACGACCTCCCTGACCCTCTGTCTGCTACCGATATTGCCAGGATTTATCCTCAGACCATCTATACCACCCTCTATCGCCCTGAGCGCGAGCCTGTAGTCAAAGTGTATATCTGCAATAAGGGGGATATTTATCCTCCTTTTTATCTCTCTTATCGCAGATGCTGCATCCATGTCAAGCACGGCGACCCTGACCGCCTCACAGCCTGCCCTCTCAAGGGCCATTATCTGGGAGACCGTGGCATCTACATCCCTTGTATCCGTCTTTGTCATGGACTGGACAACGATCGGCGCACCACCGCCTATCTTCAGATGGCCGAGTCTTATCTGTCTTGTTCTCTTCCTCTTCAATCCTGCCTCCCCTCTAAATCCCTTCCTGTGTCATTACCACCAAGTTGGTATCTTATTACCGCCCTTTCGTGCTCCTCCCCTGTCCTTGAGAAATAATGTGTGCCGTCGTTTTTTGATACAAAGAATAGATAATCCACATCTGCAGGATAGAGGGCCGCCCTTATGGATTCTATGGATGGTGATGCAATAGGCCCTGGTGGCAATCCATTTATTACATAGGTATTGTAAGGGGTTGGCCTCCTCAGATCCCTGTAGCCGATCCGCCTGCCGTCTTTCTTCAGCCCGTAGAGGACCGTTGGATCTGCCTTCAACTTCATCCCCCTCTTGAGACGGTTATGATAGACCGCTGAGATTAATGGCCTCTCCCTGTCATACATGGCCTCCTTCTCTACGATCGACGCAAGGGTCAGGACCTCGTTCTCTGTCATCCCGAGCTCCTCGGCCCTTTCTCTCAGAGACTCATCAAACTTCTCCCTCATCCTCTGAACCATTATCCTGAATATATCCTTGGGTTCGATGCCCTTGGGGAATGTGTATGTGTCAGGATACAGATAACCCTCAAGGCTTGGCGCATCGATATTGAGTGAATCGAGGAACTCTCTGTTATAGGCGATCTGAAATGAGTCGTCATCAACGAGCCCGCACTCTTTAAGCCTTAACTTTATTGTATCAAGGGTGGAGCCTGGCGGTATAGTTATGGTGCATTGTATGACCTTTCCTTTTCTGAGGGTATCAAAGACACTCCACAGACTCATCGATGTGCTCAGGTGATAATAGCCTGCCCGTATCTTCCTGTCATTCATAGTAAGTCTGCCAAGCAGTAGCAGGGGGAATCCCCTCTTGATGATCCCGTGATCCTTTAATATATTAACCACCTCTCTATATGTGGCACCCTTTGGTATCCTTACCTCCTTCCATGAGCCTCTCAGGGAGGAGGGAAGGAAAAGGGAGAGACAGACGAACAGGATCATCGTAAGGCTGAAACCAAGGATAACCAAGACCGCCTTCTTCATCTTCTCACACTATCAAGATAGCTCTGGAGGATTATCACCGCAGCGACCTTATCCCTGAGCCTCCTCCTTCTCCTGCCCTTCAGACCTGCTTCTATCATCGCCCTGTCTGCAGAGACGGTGCTGAGCCTCTCATCCCACAGCACCACAGGGAGATCGACCACCTTCTTCAACTCCTCTACGAATCCGAGGACCTTCTCTGCCTGGATACCGAGTGAACCATCGAGCATCCTTGGCAGACCGACCACTATCCTGTCTACCTCCTCATGGTACTCATCTATTATCTCCCTGAGCTCAGGTGCCCAACGGTCTCTCTCTATCCTCTTCAGTCCGTGGGCCGTGATCCCCCCTGCATCGCTTATGGCAACCCCAATAAACCTATCACCCACATCAAGGCATAATACACGCATTCGGTCTCGTCCAAGAAAGGCTCGGTTACTTTAGTGTCTTAATAAACTCATCAACAGGGACGGCAGGTAGGGTCATCAACTGGACGGTACCCCTTGAACCAAGCTCAACAGACATCTTGAGGACCGAGTCATTATCAGGGGCCTCAAGGATGGTGATAAAATCATATGGGCCGAGCACTGCATACTGCTCAAGCACCTTTATGCCCATAGCCTCTATCTCTCTGTTCACCTCCTTGATCCTCTCAGGGCGGTTCTTTATGGTCTTCCTCCCCTCATCTGTAAGGGTGCTCAACGCAATATAGATAGCCATCGTCTCACCTCCTATGGATTTTCTTATATTACCATACTCCTGGTTATTTCTGTCTCGTCAGGATTTTTGAGGTTTGGAGGATAGATTTGACGCATCTTTTGGCCATCTGATAGACTTCATCTTAGGATATGGGAAAAGGATCTTGTCTTGATTTCAAAAATCTCCTTGATGAGTCCGTGAGGGTTCATGGCCATCTATGCCCGGGGCAGGTCCTTGGTGTGAGGATGGCCATGCTCGGTCTTGAACTGATAGGGATAAGCGACCCGAAGGGTAAGGACAGGAAGGATGTCATGGTATTTGTTGAGATAGACAGGTGTGCCACCGATGCCATCCAGTCTGTTACAGGCTGCACCCTTGGCAAAAGGACATTGAAGTTCCTTGATTATGGGAAGATGGCAGCGACATTTGTGAACCTCAGGACCGGCAGGGCGATAAGGATAGTGGCCAGGGAAGACTCAAGGACACTTGCAAAGAGATATTTCCCCGAGATCGAGGATAAATACCAGTGCCAGACAGAAGCATATAAGGTCATGCCTGATAAAGAGCTCTTTGAATGGATGGAGGTAGAGGTTGAGATTCCCCCTGAGGATATGCCAGGAAGGCCCTTAAAGAGGGTTAGATGCAGTAGATGTGGTGAATATGTTCAAGATGGAAGGGAGGTGCATTTAGATAGGAAGACTTTATGTCGGGCATGTGCTGGTAAGGCGTATTATTACAGAAGAGCAAGCAAGGGCCGTCGGGGACTCGAACCCCGGACCTACTGATTAAGAGTCAGCTGCTCTACCAACTGAGCTAACGGCCCACAATATAAACCGTTTAAACCGTTTTCTGGCGCGCCTGAGAGGATTCGAACCTCCGACCCTCGGCTCCGGAGGCCGATGCTCTGATCCACTGAGCTACAGGCGCGACTAAGTTATCAATTTTCAATTGATATTGCCAATTGCTTTTGGGGTGAGTGATGGGACTCGAACCCACAACCCCTGGAGCCACAGTCCAGTGCTCTGACCAGTTGAGCTACACTCACCGCCTTTGTGGTTAATTCAAGTTTAAATCCCTCTGCCCTCAAGTGTCAACCACTTGACGCGCCTGGGAGGATTCGAACCCCCGACCCGCTGCTTAGAAGGCAGCTGCTCTATCCAGCTGAGCTACAGGCGCTATGTATGGTTGAGGATTAAGAATTGACAAAAAATACAGCCGTTCTAAGCATATTATAATACACAATTTTGGTTCAGGAAGACAAACACCGGCTCTATAAGACTATTTTTTCCTGCCAGGAGAGCCTGGAAGCATCCATGTCTCAAGGCTGTACCCATGAAAGCCCCCCCTGCTGCGTCTCAAGCTGTGCAGTAAAAGTGAAGAATAAAAGGGAAGTTTATGGTACAGCAGGGTGAAGAGGCGGACAGGATAGTATAGATATACGAGACCTGGAGAGGATAACCTGTAGCGGATGCGCATCTCCTCAGGGGGTATAAAGACCTCTTTGAAGACGCCCGCAAGCCTCTTGATGAGTCCTCCCTTCACCTTGAATCTCTCTATATTGGTAATGTTCGATATCGGCAGAGGGTTCCCCTTTCTGAAAAACACCCTCTCCAGGGCATCAAGGAGTAGATCATCGCTGAGTGTATCATCAATGAGTGATGGTAACACCCTATCCGGCACCCCTGCGCAGAGCAGTCTATCGCTCAGCAGGAGGGTGATATAGAGGTACCGCTCGCATCTCCACTCTTTAGCAAGGCTCACGAGATGATCCCACCGGATCTCCTTTCTGTGTCGTTTGATAAGCATGGCGATATCAAGTAGTGGCCTTATGCCACCCCTCAACATGTCGTCATGGGCCGCATGGAAGCATAGGTGCAGAATGGCATCTTCAGGGGATGGGATCATGGCCTTTATCCCGTGAATCTCTACGCCCACGGCCCTCTCCCATACTCCCTCCATCCCTATATTGAATGGGCTGTGCTGTGTTACGAAGTCCCAGTGCACCTCCAGGTGTCTTATCGCCTGTGGATGAGTAAAGGGCAGGTGAAAATGGTTTGTTTTATACCATTGGACACTATTGGTAGAGGTATAGTATTCATAGCCTAATCTTATCAATACCCTTTCGGTCGTTGAGAGGTCCTCTCTTTTGATCAGTATATCTACATCACTCATGGGTCTAAGCCCGATGTCCTGATAAACGAACTGTGCAAGGTGTGCACCCTTAAGCAGTATGACCCTGATACCTGTTGCGCCCAGGGCCTCCAGTAACTCTGTCAGCCTTCTGTAATATGCCTCATTGGTAATAAATGTGCTCAGGTAGGCCAGCTTGATCTTCTGTAAGAGGTCGCCTGGTATGAGAGAGGGATAGCGGATGGCAATGAGTCTATTGAACAAGGGGGTGATAACCCACTGTCTGGTCTTTGTATAGAGTGTCTCCCAGTCTATAGAGGAGAGATCAGGCCATATGCCCTCTTCACTCTCAGAGAATTCCGATCGCAGGGAATGAATGATGAATTCCTCCTCAGGCTCGAGCTCAAAGATATCCGGCAATGGTAGGTCCTTTAGCATCTGCCGATATCCTTCCTAAGCCAGTAATTCAGGGTGGTTATGTGTTTTGATTTTGACTGGTGTGTCATCCGCTCTACTATCAAACCCTTTTCAAGAAAGACCCTCTCACACACCTCCCTGGTAAGGATAAGGGGATGATATTTATCAGTGAATCTACGTGAATCAAATGATAGAAACGCCAGGGCATCAGGCTTCATGTATTCTCTTATATTATCCATAATCCTTTCAAAATTGTAACAGTGATCGAGGGTATTTATGCTTATGATAAGATCACCCCTGTTTCTGAGGGCCTCGATAAACTCCTCTGCAGGCCTGCAGTAGAGCTCCTGGGCCTTGTGGAGGTCACACCATTCAATCTCCTTCATGAAAACCTCGGCAAGGGGTTCGATAGCCACGATATAGGCATCTTTAAAGAAGAGTGTACGCAGCCTGCTGCCAGCCCCTATATCTATAACCACTTTCCCCCTATACTGCTCGGGAGTGAAGCCCAGGTGTATGAACAGCCTGGCCGTCTGGATATGGAAGTAACCACTCTCTCGGCCCTTACCACTCTTGTGGTGGATGAGCTCTGCCTTCTGGGCAACATTGAGCCACCTCCTGATCGGTACAGAGGTCCTTGGCCTCCAGGGCAGGAGGGGGAGGAGCATCCTTGAAAGATTGGATCTTATGCCCCATATGACACCTGTAAGTCCCTCCTCCTTATATACCTTCCATCCCCTTTTTATCTTCTCCACAGGCATCTTTAACGATAGGCCTCTGCCTGCATATTGAACATGCGGGCATACTTTCCACCGGCCTGCATGAGCTCCTCGTGGGTGCCACCCTCTATGATTCTTCCCCCTTCAAGCACATATATATAGTCAGCCATCCTGACCGTTGAGAAGCGGTGGCTGATGAGGATCGTCGTCCTGCCACTGAAGAGGTCTTTGAATCTATTGAATAGCTCATACTCACTCTTTGCATCCATGGAGCTTGTGGGCTCGTCGAGTATCACGATCTGTGAGTCCCTCACAAAGGCACGTGCAAGGGCAATCTTCTGCCACTCCCCGATGCTCAGTTCCTCCCCCTCGTCAAACCACTTTCCGAGGACGGTGTCATAACCGTCCTTTAATCCTGCTATCACATGATCAATACCTGAGTGTTGTGCAGCAGAGATTATGCGGTCATGATCCATGGGGAGTTCAATATTCCCAAACCATATATTCTCACGGGCACTCAGGTGATAACGGACATAGTCCTGGAAGATAACACTGAACTGCCTCCTGAGCTCCGTGAGCCTGAAGTCCCGTATATCGATGCCATCTATGGTGATACTACCACCTGTTGGTTCATACAGCCTGCAGAGGAGTTTGATCAAGGTGGTCTTGCCAGAGCCGTTGTCTCCCACAAGTGCAACCACCTTCCCTGCCCCGATGGTCAGGGTGATATCCTCAAGGACCCTCCTCTTGCTGCCAGGGTACTGGAAACTCACTTGTTCCAGTCTGATGCCCTCCTTGATTGGTCTTGGGAAGGGCCTGGGATGCACGGGCTCAACAATGGACGGCTTCAGCGAAAGGAACTCATACAGGTTTGACAGAAAGAGGTTGTCCTCATAGAGGCTTGCAAGGTTATTAAGGAGAGTGATCAGAAAGGCCTGCCCACGCTGAAAGGCCTGATAATACATCACGAGATCACCCATGGTGATAACCCCCTGGATCGTCCTGTAGGCGATGAAGAGATATGAACCAAAGACCACAAGGGCAGTAAATACCTGACTTATAAGCTCGGCGACTGATCGTTTTGTCGCTATCCCGATCCTCTCCTTTCTCAACTGATCCCTCAGGTCCCTGAAACGCTGCATGAACAGGGGGCCCAGGTCAAACAGCCTTATCTCCTTTGCATAGTTTCCACCTGTAAGGACCCAGTGGAAATATGCTGCCTGGCGTTCAGCCGGCGTGCGGGCACGTTGCCATGTATAGAGTAAATGGGAGTACTTCATACGCATGACAATTCCAGGGATTACGGTTATAAACAGAAAGAGTGCGATCAGCCAGTGGAAGGTCAGGAGCAGACCTGCTATAGCCAGCAGTGAGACACCACTCTGCCCGAGCTGTATAAGGCCATAGACGATCTTGCTCGGTCTATAGGGGCCTTCCTGCTGGGCACGGTGGAGGGTGTCATAGTACTTTGAGTCCTCATAATAACCAAGGTCTACCTCGATGGACTTTGCATGGAGGATGTCATTCATATGGTCTGTCACAAGCTGCGACTGGAGCTCTCTGACCAGGGTCCCTACAGAGTTGCTGAGGGCCGTGAGGATGTTCACACCTCCGGCAATGGCAATGAATATGGCTATCTGTTTGAAGGCCTCCCACTTATCATGTGCTGTAATGCCTGAGGTCACGGCATCGATGATCAGTTTCATTAGATAGAGGGTTAACAGGGGTAACAGGCCCTGGATAATGATCAGTACTGCACTGACGACCGTCCATCCAGGGGCACTCTGCCATACCAGACGGAGCGCCTGTCCTATGCGCAATTGACGGAATGCCCTGAGCTGTATCTTCTCCATCTATCAATTACTATAAGGTGAGGACGGATTGAAGTCAATCCAGATATGGTGGCATTATCAGATAGAATCCCTCAGGGCCTCTATATCGACCCTGTCCTTCCTGAAAGACAGTTCATACACAGGGATTCTCTTAAACATCTCGGCAAGGAAGTCAAACTGATACCTCCTTGCATGATAACACAGGTGATGTCTTAGATTGTTATCTGAATGTACTGAATGGGCAATGGCCTCAACAGGGTTCAGGGGCCTTAACTGGAATCTCTCGGCCTGTTTGAGGTAATAGACTGCACCCACCACGGCCCGGGCCTTGGCAGACCTTGGAACCTCTTCCCTTCCAAAGGGGGTACTATAGGCCATAAACCCGCCATCCCTCTGTCTGATAAGGGTATAGTCATCTGATATACTCGGAAGGCCATGCAGAAGCGAGACAATGGTGCTCTTTCCAATACCACGGGGGCCACAGAACAATAGGGCACGGTCATCTATGACAACAGAAGAGGAATGGAGCATTATGGCATCAAACTGCTCAAGAAACTGTCTGATAAAGAACATGAGCATGGTCCTGAGGTTGGCAGGCTCAAGGACGGAGGAATTGTAACATAAGTAGGCAGTCTTTTCACTCATAAAGGATGCAAAAAAGTAGTCTGCATTCAGGAGATAACAGCTTCTGTCATCCCTCGATAATATCTCCTGCATATAAGGTTCGAACCTCTTCACATAATCATGTGGCAATAGCCCGTATCTCCCTATCTGGCCAACATTGTGATAATAACGGCCACGCCAGGGCTTATCGTGCCAGTTTATAGCCTCTTTATCAAATGAAGAGATATATAATGAAAGGTCAGGGGTGCGCTGCCCATCCCTTTCCTCAAAATAAGACAGACCGCTGCTCTCATAGAGGCTGACAGGATGGTCAGCCCTTATATCAAAGAGGATATCACCTATGCTGTAGGATCGTGAGTGTGGGAAGGTGGCTCCCCTGATATCAACTCTCACCCTCTCCAGGGTCATACTGTCTTGTGATTAGAAAACCCCATCCCTCTCATCAAAAGGGATGGGGTTTTGATCTTGGTTAAAGGGTCTTAATAGTTAGTTGGTCCTTCAGCGCACCGGTTTAATGAGAAGGAATCTCCAGCACTACAGGCATCTCCTGCCCATGTGCCTGCGCTACACGTCCCTGCCTGATAAAGATCACCAGTAATGCACACGCTTCCTTCGGCCATTGTTGGGCTAAAAGCTGAAAGCTCCCTCAGACAAGGCCTCTCGTATCTCATATAACCCCCCTTCCTAAATATTCATCTAACCAATAAATTCCAACTTTTTATCAGTGTATATAATTTTGAACAAGATGTCAAGAAAAATCCTTTATCTCCTTGTCCTCGCCTGTTGGCAGTGATGCCTCGTCGATGAATAGCCTGAATGGGCGTCTGATCTGCCAGCTCTTACTGCCAGGCATCAACCTGCCGATCACGTGGTGGCCGATCATCAGGTGCATCTCCCTGCCATTGGTACGGTTGAATGCTATCACCCTTGGCCTGATCCTCTGGGGGATCAATCTCCTCAAAATCCCTGAACGGGCAAGCCAGTGATAGAAGGGGCTCAGTACAGGGGATATCCTTGTATCCAGCCTCAAGGACAACCTCCTTATCCACAGCATTAGACGGCCCCATAATCCACCATGTATACGCACCAGCCTCTCACCCCTTCTAACATAGACCACACGACCCACTATCTCATCAGGCCCAAGGAGCCAGGGATCGGTCTCTTTGTTGTTGTCCCCCTTTGTGATTATCCCCTCGGGGGTTACAGCTACTACACGATGGGTGATCCTTCTGTTGATATCTCCAGGAGGATGAAAGACGATCACATCACCGCGCCTGAGCCTGTGATCCTTATATGGACGCACCACCAGGATATCACCCTCTCTAAAGGTGGGTCTCATACTCGGACCTGTATAGATAATGGGCTCCTCGGAACCGGGTCTATGCATTGATGCCCCCTTGATCACCCTGCGAAACCTCCATATCCAAGCTCCATCAGGCTGGCAAACCTATAAGATATAGGAGTATGTCCACCCCTCTCAGAGACAATCACGAGGTTTTTAAAAACCTCCTGTTCCAGTCGCGCACGAATTTGCAAGATCGCCGTTTGTGCACAGGTCTCCAGCAGAGGCACCCCCTACGCAAGAGGTGTCTCCAAGGCCACCATAACATGCAGGGGTTGTGGTATCACCACTCCCTGGAAAGCACTGCCCTGATGTCCTGATAGCATTGAGGTCTTCCATTGTGGGCTTCAGGTACTTCATTATACCCCCTCCCCATGTCTTAAATAGGTTTTATCTACCTGCATACGCCAATCTGGTAACAGGAAATAATCCTGCATCCATTGCCTCCTCACAATACCAGAATGGCGCCCATAGATTCCTGGTACGATAATAGTTCTGCGCTATACAGCTCCCCAGACACCGTGCCTTCATAACACAATCACCACAGACACCTTCAAGCCTTCCAGGTAGTCCCTCCCTGAGCTTGACAAGGACAGGGGAATTCTCCCACACATCTTTAAGACTCTCCTTCTCTGCATGCCCGAAGACGAGCTCTGGCACGGTCTCTCCTATGCCACACATGGCATATGATCCATCAGGCAGAACCCCTATGATCCCCAGTATACCACAGACTGCACACCCCCCACCATCCTGAGCGAATATCCTGCTCAGGGGCTGGAAGGCAAGGGGATGATCATAAAAGATGCGGAGTCTTGTTGACCTGGAGAGCTCATTCACCACCCACTGACCGAGGCTTACAAGCTCATCAATTGAGAGACACTCGCCTGCCTGGTGCATCCTCTCACCCCTTGCAGTGGGCTGGAGTATATTGAACTTTACAGAGCCTGCACCGAGGGACTCAGCAAGCCTCACAACGGCCTCCATCTGTCCCCTGTTATGGCGCATGAGGGTCATTATTATCTGTGGCCTGATCCCTGCCTCTACAAGGTTCCTGATACCCTGTAATGCAGGCTCAAAGCACCCTGATACACCCCTCATCCACTCATGGGTCCTGGCATCTGCACCATCAAGGCTTACAGAGACAAAGGGATTTTTGCCTGAGGACCTGATCTTTTCAGCCATCTCAGGGCTACAGAGGATCCCGTTGGTTTCGATGGATAGAGAGAGGTTGTTTTCACGTATGATGCCCAGTATCTCTTTGATCTGTGGATGAAGAAGGGGCTCTCCGCCTGTCAGCTTAACACCTGACAGACCAAGGGGTTTCGCCTGCCTTATGATTGATTCAAAGACCGCCGGATCCAGGGAGGGAGGGGGGTTATCACCCCCGTGATACACAGGCGAGATCCAGCAGTGTCTGCACGCAAGGTTACATCCCTCTGTGAGATAAAAGTATATCCGTCTCAGCGGATAACGGTCCTGTCTTCCTAATTCTGCCATTTTCAGGCCTCCAGTATCCTTTCGTCAGGCAGGCGCCCTCCCTTCTGAAGGAAGGCCCTTAAGCAGGCATCCGGGCTTGGATGGAACTCGTCCCCTATTATTGTATAGGCAAGGGCAGGACAGTTCCCTGTGCAGTAGTTTATATACTCACAGCCCCTGCAGAAATCGAAACTGCTCAGTGGCACCATCCGCCTCTGCCTTATCCTGTTGAGTTCAGGATGCCCCTGCCAGACATCTAAGAGGCTATCTCTGTTTATCCTGCCAAGCTCTATATGGGCCATCTGTCCACATGGCACCATCACACCATCTGCACGTACAGCAATCTTTGTCATCACGCCACCACAGCCTGTGAGATAACCTCCTCCGGGGATTTCTCTCTTCCCCTCACGACGGGCCCGTTCCATCATGAGCCATCTCCTGCCCTCAGCAAGAGGGCCTGCTGCGGCACTTATCCTTCCATTGTACTTCCTGTTGAGCCTGAGGAGGGTCTCCATGGCTACGGACCTCTCCTCAGGGGTGAGCTGGACCTGCTCGGCATTCTTACGGCACAGCCCCATGTATGATGCAGAGTTTGTAGAAAATCCTGGTAGGCCCATCTCCTCAAGGAGGAACCTGGCAATATCCTCAAGCTCCATCACATTCTGTCTGTGAATTGTTACCCTGACAGTTACCGGAACCCCATGCCCCTGGAGGTGTTTTATTCCTTCAACCGCCTTTCTGAAGTTACCCTCACCCCTGAATGAGTCATGGGTGGTGGGTATTGAACCATCAATGGAGACCTGAACACTATCACATCGCCCGGTAGAGGCAAGGAATCTCGCCACATCCTCAGTGATAAGGGTCCCGTTGGTTAGGATAGAGAATCTCATTCTATTCCTTACTATGCCATCGATGATCTCAAACAGATCTTCCCTGAAGAATGGTTCACCACCTGATAGCGTCACACTCATCACTGCACATCTATTAAGCTCTTCAAAGAACCTGAACCACTCCTCTTTTGGTAGATCCCTATCCACATCCCCAGGACTGGAGAAGTGGCTGCAATACCTACACCTGAGGTTACACCTGTTTGTTATCTCTATATCAATAGACTTTGGCGTCTTCATCAGTCTCATTCCAGTCCCTCTATCCCTCCTGCTTCCATTCATAACCTGCATAGCCCCGTTCGATGAGATCATTTATAAACTCATTCACGTGGACCTCCACATCGTCAGGGACCTCCTCGAAGTTCTTCTGCACCTCATTTATGATATCCCTTATTGTGTGTCTGCCATCAAGGAGCTTCCAGATGAATACACTGGTTGGATTCAGGCCAAAGGCATTGCCTGTGTCGGGGTCAAAGAGGATTGCCCAGTCATCAAACTCCTCTCTCAGAACCACCGTTGGATTGGCTATCGGCTTTAGATCATCAGACATTTGATATGACCTCCTCTAAAATAAACACTTGCTTTAATTTTTATAAACAAAAATAAAAAAGTCAATAAAAATTTTGACAGATATGCCTTTCCACCCTGATCACCCCTAAAGGGTCTCTTTGAGCTTGATCCAGAATGCCCCGTCCTTATGCACCTTTAATATGAAGGCAGGCAGTGTCTTTGAGATGGCGCATGCATTGTTAAATACAGCCAGCCTCAATCTCCTCTTTACCTCATGGGACAGGTGGTTCAGATATCTGCCCAATACCTGCAGGGCTGACTCACAGAGCAAGCCTGAAGCAGTATACGCATTCAAGGGGATCACCCCGTCTGCCTGTGATTGTTCAAGGAAAAATATCCCATTGATAGGCAATGAATGGTTCACCATAAAGGTGCTATCCTTTCTGCCATACAGGTGATCTGACCATGTGGGGAAGGGATGGGCATAATATTTACCATCAGGTGCAACTACCAGAAGGGATTCATCATCTGAATACGCCTTCCATGGATCAGGTAATCTACCAATGTTCGTTGACTTACCCGTACCACCAGGGCCTGCAATAACTATCCCCTTTCCATCTATACCTGCAAGACCACCATGAAGGGGCAAGCCACCTCTCTCAATGACATCCAGATAAATAGGAAAGATTGCCCACCACATGTTAATAAAGAAGATATTCCTGTTTTCTTCGGGATTCCACACCTCCGCCACTGTGTCTCTTTCTGCCATCCATATACGGACGCTCTTGAAGTCAAAGGAAGGTGGTTTGCTGAGTGATGGCCTCCTCTGCCGGGTCCACTTGAAGAAGAGGCTATGGGAGGGAGTAAAAGACCTCCACTGGAGCTCCATTATGCCTGCAAGTGTGCCCAGCCATTCAGTGAGTCCCGCCTCGCTGGAGAGACACCACCTCTGTCCACCTGCAAGCAGGAGCTGATAACCATGCATATCTGTTCAGTTCTTAACTAAGGGGTGTACAGATCGCCGGTGGTGCAGAGTGTTCCGGCAGAGCTTCCACCCGAGCAGGCATCTGCAGAAGTGCCGGTTATGCACCCTGAAGCAGCGGCATTCCCTGCCTCACAGGATGCATCACCTGTGCCTACCACACACAAACCCTCCGCCTTTGAGGCATACAGATCTTCAAGCCTTGGCCTCATGTACTTCATGGATTCCTTCTCCTGAAATACTATAAAATATTATTAAAAACTCTATCCCTGCTCCCTTCTCAAATTATGTAACTTATTAATTTTTATACATAAAAAAGAAGAAAAAGTCAAATAAGATTTTTTAATATTTTTATTAAATTCTCTGGCCTCAAGGGCCCTGCTGGACATCGGTCACCAACCTGTTATTCTTCCATCTTCCCACACGCCTCCTGCCATCAGGAAGGGTCATCACCCCCCATCCATGCATCCTGCCATTCTTCCACGTCCCCTCGTATATGAAAGAATTTGATACGTTCATCCTGCCATATCCGTCTATCTCTCCATCCCTCCACTGGCCTTCGTACCTCAGCTTATTATCATATACCATGATGCCATATCCACTAAACCTTCCCCTCCTCCACTGGCCCATAAGCTCCACCCCATTAGCATAACCCAGCCTTCCATAGCCGTCCTTATGGCCATTACTCCACTGCCCCGTATACTCAGAACCATCAGGATACCTCCTCAGACCATACCCATCCATCCTGCCTTCCCTCCACTGTCCTTTATACACTGCACCATCACTGAGAGTCCACTCTCCATAGCCATCCCTTCTGCCTTCTCTCCACTGTCCCCTGTAGACCGCACCACTGTTGTACTCATATACACCATATCCCCCAAGACAATCGCCCTCTATACATCTGTTAACAGGATACAACCATGTAACGATAAGCCCTATGGTGAATATAAAAAGATAGGACAGGGATAAGAGTAAGGGGAGGCGCCCGCCGGCTGACTTTGTTGCGGTCTCACTGTTGAAACAGCCCAGTGTAACCCCTGCAAACGCACCATAGGTGAGCATGATCGAGACATTGTTCAGGTTACCACCGAGGGTATATATCAACAGCATAAGGGTGAGGAGCATCAGGGCTGAGGATAATGCTTTTGGAGGCCCATCAGGGGCGAGCCTGTGCAGTCCTGTGAAGACCATGAGAAGTAAAATAAACACTCCTGCAAGGACAACGAATCCCATAACACCTGTCTCTGCAAGCACCTGCGGCCAGAGCTGGTCAAGGCTGTGTATCATCTCCATAACGAGCATGAAGTTATACTCCTCATATAGGGGAGAGACGGTCTTAAAGGCAACCGCGCCACCGAACATCCCTGGCCCAGCACCCCATACAGGGTGATCCTGCCAGACCTCGATGGCCTTCTCCATTGCATATTCCCTGAAGTGGGCCCTCTGATACAGCGAGGGCAGGTGTTCTACCTGGGTGTGGATCACCGTGTCCTCTCTGAAGGCCATAACACCAAATAGAATAAGCAATGGCAGGGAGAGGACAATCAACCGCCTCCTGCCCCTCAGTACCTCAACCCCTATCAGTAAGAGGAGGCCTGCATAAGAGACCCTCGAGACGCTAAGGAGCACGCCTGAAAGGAGTGGGAGGAGTACCACTTTCTTTGGTTCCCTGTCTGTATAGACATAGACTGTGAGGATGAAGAGGCTGTAAAGACCAAGGAGGTTACGATGTGAGAGGAGGGAGGGAGAACTGTATATACCTGACTCCCACACCTCCCTTGCCTGACCTTCTGTAAGGGGTGGAGGGGCAAGGAGATAAACACTGGTGTCAAGGATCCCCTTACCAAGGATGTACCGTCCGGTCAGCGCCCATAATTCCTGTATAATCGCAACCAGCCCGATAAGGATCGCTACTGCAAGGAGTACCCTGAATACCCTCTGAAACTGGAGATATTCTTTAAATATCGCTGAGTAGATAATGATGAATATAAAGAACTTTATATAATCGAAGGTGCCATAGAGGGTTATTAAGGGCGGGTTTCTGTTGATCATGCCAGAGATCAGACATACTGCTATTACGGCAGACAGTGAAGACAGCAGGAGGAGATAAATCGGGTTGCGATGCCCCTGATTTCTCAGATGGAGCAACAGGGCAAGGGGTAGAAATATGATGAGCGTTATCTCATCAACAAGGTTGAAGAGGCTTGCTAAAAGGTGATTAAGGTCGGTGATTACCTTATAAATCCTGTGGTGAAAGGGGATCAGGATGAGGAGGATGGCAAGCCACCATCTGGCTACGCTTATAGACATATCAGATGATTCATCAGAGAGGCCTCACCTGCTACGGGATTATACCAATCTCATATCGGCTCACCCCTGACAAACAGCGATAGATCTTCCCAAACTAATCCAAATTTTGAATGATTGAATCTAATTTGAGTGACATTCTGCCTCTCGGCAGAAGGTGCCATCCCCTTACAGCCTCTCTGTCCACCTTTGGCGGATTTGGATCCTATCTCTAATTCCAGCTAACTCTTTCAATTCTATGATCAAGTCTTCTCATCGAATTATACCATTTTTGGAATTTTCTTTTAACTTCTACCCTTTGTTCTTCGTTTGTAATTAATGAAGTGCTCCCCAAAGATGAGACAACTGTAATGTAGAATTTTATTAACACCAAGGCAAAGGAGGAACACCGAAATGAGACCAAACAAATTCTCTATTGACCAGATCATCAAGATCAT
>MTOQ01000059.1 GCA_002011735.1 Nitrospirae bacterium JdFR-81
AGAATCAGTCTTATTGACTTGCTTTCTTGTAGACACTACAATATTTCCAAGGCGAGAGAACCTGACTTACAACACTCTCTATTTTAAGCGGACAGTAGTGGAGTGTAATATAAAAAAAATCTTTTATCTGCCCATGTATTCTGTGCTTCATAGACAGCGAATCGAACATTATATGCATCAGACCAAATAAAATCAGGTTTTTCCCAAATGCCTAAATCATACCATCGGTTACCTCTGCTTGCACATGTAGGTCGTTGATGGAATCCCTCTCTTTCACCCTGTCTAATCCATTTTAATACATTTGTTTTGTTAAGATATTTTTTATCCTTATGAATCATTAAGACACGAAACTTTAAGTCGTTTTTGTTTATAACAACTGTCTTACATTCTTGAGGGCTTTTAACTATGTGATTCGGAACCCAATTCCCCTTCTCATCTTTATGCATCCAGAACTCTTTCTCGATACCTTTTTCTCTTAATTCATCCTCTGTCAAATAGAAAAATTCATTAGCACCTGTTTTGATCCCGAATCTAACATCTGCAATCTCTTTCAAAGGCACGAGTTTGCCTTTGCTCTTTTCGAGTATCTTAAAGAATATCTCTGGTGCCCTAAGGTATTTTCCCCATTTAGAGCCTGTATATTTCCCTTTTTCTGTGTCAAAACCTTCCTCCCATAGCTCACTCTGTTTCTTAGGATAAATCCTGAGTTCATCATTTTGATAGAATTCATTGTGATAGAGGATTGTTTTTATGAGTTTCTCTATATCATCAAGCCTCTTTTTCTGTTTTTCCCACATATCATGGGCGGGTGGGATGAAGTGTCTCAATGGCTTAAAAAGATACACAAACCTTACAAGATTTTTATCTCTTGTTTTTTGATCCTTACATCTTTCGAGTATTACTATGCAGGTATTTATATCTGCATCTTCAAACCAGCGCTCAACCTTTGACTCAATTATTGCGATAATTTTGTAATACCTCAAGAATAGCTCCTGAAGCCCTTTGCCATAGTCAACATCAAGCCACGAATTTGAAACAATGAAACCAAATCGTCCCCCATCCTTTAAAAACTTTGTCCCATGCACGAAGAAATAGGCATGAATACCTGCCCTCTTTGAAATATTTACAAGGCCACCTAAAAGGGCCTTCTTTATCATGGAATCTTTATAGCTTTCCTTTCCTGTAATCTCCGTTATCTCTTCTTGCCTTGTATAGGGAGGGTTACCAATAATGCAGTCAACAGTTTTGGGATAGGGAATTAATACCTTTTTACTACCGAGGGTTTTAAGTTCTTTCCTGCGCGTCTCGTCTCCGCCTCTCCTTTCAATTGGAGACAGATTAAAGAAGTCTTCATTGAGAATCTGGGGATAATTCTCATCAACTGAGAGATCATTTACTGCAAGGTTTATGGTGGCGAGATGGGCAGGGAACTTGGCTATATCCACACCCCATAGAGTTTTTAAAATTTCTTGATGTGGTTTGCGTAGATTCATTAATTTTTTGTGTTGATATGCCCTTACAAGAAATGTTCCAGCGCCACAAGAAGGGTCAAGGACTTTATCGTCTTCATGCCTTATGCAGATCTTGTGATAATATCAACAACGTCTGCATTGGTAAAATATTGTCCCAAGTTATGTCTTTCTTCCTCTGGGATTAATCTCTCAAATATCCTGCCAATAATGTCAAAGCCTATTTTAGAGAAATCATATCTTTTGAGGATATTAACAAGATCTTTTATTTCCTCAACAACAGTCCTGCTGTCAGGAAATGCTATCTGGTCTATGAAATCAGTACTGTAAATGGTTTCATAATCTATGTTGTTAAGGACATAATCAAAATAGCCCTGTAGTGTCTTCTGGAGAAGGCCACCTTTTGTAAGGGAATCAGGAATGCTAAGAGGATCAAGCTGTCCTGGCCTCTTTGATTGAAGCACATCATAAAATAATATCTTGTTGATGAGCAGATAAGCGGTCTGTCTCGCAGCCTTTTCAAAGTCACTGTCTGAGTATGTAAATGACCATTGTTGTTCTACAAACCACTTTTTCAATTTCTTTGAAAAATCTGTGTCTTTATGAGCCTCATCTCTAATAATGCCTTTGTAATATTTCGCAAGACGGTATATCTTCTCCTGTAATCTGAATACCAGAAATTCATCTATTGGTAGTAGTGGTTCGGGAGTGATTCCAGTATGGACCTCAACAAGTTCTTTAAGAAACTTCTCGATGCCTTTTTGGATAGTGGCCTTAAACCTGTAATCCTCAATATCATCAAGATTTTCAATGGTGGAGAGATAAAATTTATCAATAACCTGTCTCTCCTCGGGTTCCATCTTGTTGACCTTTGCAGTGTTAAACCAGATAAGCCACTGGAAATTTGAGGTTGCAAAGTATTTTGCCTTTCTCTTGGTAGCTTTCCTTCGTGCAGGCTCTTTTAATTCATCCTCATTAAAAGGACTGAAATATGGGGCTTTCAATTCTATGAGGCATAAAACCTTCTCACTTCTTGGCCTTTCGTAGATAACCACATCGGGTTGTTTTCTGTCAGGGCCTATGGTCTCTTGTTCTGCCTTTCCAAGGGGTAGGTTTTTATCTTTGATTATATTATTAATCCATTCGACTAACTTCTGGTTGGCTGTGCGTTCGGTTTTGTGGCCGGATGTATCAAATGGGCTTGTGATCCTGACAGGCTTCCCTTTAATTTTAGTCTTCTTCATCTGTTATAGATTTCTTTTCTGTGTCCTACTGCCTTGATGATAATGGTATTCTTCTCTACTGTGTAAATAACTCTCCAGTCACCAATCCTGAGTTTGAACAGACCTGACATATCGCCTGATAGTGTCTCAGGGGTTATATGATTGAAATATCGTGAAAACCATGAGATTTTATTTAGAATGCGTTTTACTATTGGTCTGTCTATCTTCTGGAGGTCGTCCAAGGCTTCCTTTTCCCATTCAACTTTAGGCAAATCTTTTCAACACCTCTTTGTGGGGGATTCTTTTTGAAGGTTTTTTAAGTCTTTGCTCTAACTTGGCCTTAAATTCCTTTTTTAAGTGGAGTCCTGAATCAGGGTCACCAAGAATCTCCAACAACTTATGTTCTACAATCTGCTCAATATCCTCAACAGTCATCTCCCTAACCTTGGGCATATCGCACCTCCTTTGCTCATTTGTTTTTATTATACCCCTCTAACACCTGATTAACAATCCTTCTTGCTATCTCAAAGGCTGCTGCAATTCTGATAATTTTCCTGTCTCCAAGTCCTTTGATCTCAAGAAATTTCTCTAATGGTTGATTTGCCATGCCCTTGAATGAACCAAATTTATTGAGAATTTCTTTTGCAATATCCTCAGCAGATTTTTCTTTTGTGCCGGTGGATATAAGAATAGCTAAGAGTTCTGCATCGGTCAGGGAGTCAGCCCCAAGTTCTCTGAGTTTACCACCTGGGTGAGTCCATGTCTTCATGGGATATTCTTCCTCTCTTTCAATCCAAAATTATACCATATCCCATCTCGCTGTATTTAGAGTTGCAAAATAAGGTATATGTTTTCTTATCCAGTTAATTTCTTGAGGGTCCTGCTGTGTTTTTTGTTCACTTTTTCTAAGGCAGTACGGAATTTTTCCCCGAGGTCTGAAAAAGTAGAAAAAGAGTTCCTCGGTTTTGCTGATGAGAGTAGTGAGTCTCTTTTTGAGGGATCTTTCTTTGCTATTGGTAATAAAGGTGCCCTTTTTTATTTTAAAAAATCAGAATCAGGACACAAATACATTAAGTAACCCCCCTGAAATGTTGTCAAGGATAAGTGTGAGTTTTTGGCACGATATCCCTGTTGCGTAAGAGCTAATCTTTATATATGATGGTGGGGTCTATTGTCAGTCTTCCGTGTCTTATGATCCTCGGGGGGCGGGATGTTACGTCAATTATGGTGGATGGCCTGCCACCCGGGCTGTCTCCTCCGTCAACGATCAGGTCAATCTCTCTATCAAAATAGCCCCTTACCATCTCTGCACTTATTGCAGGTGGTAGTGAGGATGGGTTTGCGCTCGTGGCAGTGATAGGCAGGTCTATCTGTGTGGCTATAAGCAGTGCCGGGCTTTGTCCTGGTATCCTCACACCAACCCTGCCTGTCCCCCCTGTTAATAATGCAGGCAGTGTGTCAATCGCCTCAAAGATCAATGTCAATGGCCCTGGCCAGTATCTGGAGATTAATGGATATGCCTGTGAAGGGACCTCTTTCACGATCGACCTGAGCACATCCATATTACCAGCTATTACCGGGACGGGCTTATCAGACGGCCTCCCCTTCAGCTTAAAGAGTCTTTTGACGGCTTCGGTGTCTGTTGCTATGACCCCGAGGGCATAGAAGCTCTCTGTGGGATAGGCAATAACGCCACCCCTCTTTAGTATCTTTACTGATTCGTCAATGACCATCTGTTCGCTGTCTCTTGTGAGGGTTAGCACCTTCATCCTTAGATTTTAACACATGCCATGCACTTGTATTTTGTCTGGATTTTTGTTATTTAATTATATGCCCTGTCTTTCAATCTGGGTAAAAATGGTTAAGGGGGAGGAGTTATGATAAATGTGAAGAGGCTCACGGTGTTTATAATGGTTGTGTCTTTGTTGTATTCATGTGCACCTGCGTGGGTGGGTTTTGGTGCCGGGATAGGGATAGGCGCTTATAAATACATCGAGGGCAACCTTGAAAGGGATTATCCACTGGCCTATGAGAAGGCATGGGATGTTACAAACGAGGCGCTTGCCAACCTCCAGATAAGCATCACAGAGAGCCTCAAGGAGGAGGCCGAGGGCAGGATAGAGGCGGTGAGGAGGGATGGCAAGGCCGTGATTGTAAAGTTGAAGGACAAGGGACAGGGGGTCACGTCGATAGGGATAAGGATAGGTGTCTTCGGTGACAGGGTCGCGTCTGAGAAGATACATGAGGAGATCGCAAGGGTTGCAGGGCTGAGGTAGTCAGGAGGAGATGTAGTCCAGGACCATCCTGGTGGCCTCGGTGAACCCTTTATCCCTCAGTGCCCTGAAGACCTCGTCGGATGAGAGGAACCTCAATAGTCTTTCACGTGTCTTCCTGTCTTTTGTTTCTTTCAGTATCTGCCTGCGGATACGGCCTGCAAACCTCAGATAACGGCTGAATTCCCCGTCATACAGGGATTCAAGCTCCTTCCTTATGGCCTTTGATAACCCCGGGCTATGACCCTCTGTTGATATAGCGATAAGGAGTGACCCCCGTCTCACTATAGAGGGGGCGATGAAGTTCCCCTCAGATGGTGTATCAACCACATTGATGAGGCAGCCCCTCTCCTGTGCCTCCCTCTCCACCCTGGTATTTATATCCCTTGATGATGTGGCAGCTATGACGACGAAGGCGTCTTTAAGATCGCCCTTCCTGAACCTCCTCTTTATATGCCTGAGCAGGCCCCTGTCCCTGTATCTCTGGAGGTTCTCTGTGATGGTGGGACTTATGAGGTCGACGCGGGCCCCTGCCCTTATCAGGGTGACGGCCTTTCTCTCGGCCACCTTCCCGCCTCCAACAACAACGGCCCTCCTGCCGTCCACCTTGACAAAGACAGGATAGTATCTCACGGCTTACTGCCTGAGGAGGCGATGACCTCCTCTGCCTTTCTGGAGAACTCTGTGTTGGGGAACCTCTCTATGAGTGTATTAAAGGCCTCTGTGGCCTTTTCGTGATCGCCCATTTTTTTATAAGAGAGTCCTATATAATAAAGTGCCTCGGCCTCTGGCCTTGAATCAGGATAGTCTCTGAGGATGCCCTCGAACCTCCCGATGGCAGCCCTGTAAGAGCCCTTTTTGAAGTAGAACTTCCCCACATAGAGCTCATATTCGGCGAGCACACTCCTGCACGACTTTATCCTCCTTTCGGTCGCCTCCACATAGGGGTTCCTCGGGTATCTCCTGAGTAGCTCCTCAAAGGCAGATAGTGCCTGTTTTGCCATCGAGTAGCTCACATCAACGCTGCCTATCCTTTTGAAATACGTCATTCCCAGCCTGTACTGTGCATAGGGTGCATATGTGTGGTATGTATATCTGTCAAGAAACGCCTCATACTCGACCTCGGCCTCTTCATATCGCTCCTCGGCAAAATAGGTGTCGCCTATCCTCAGCTGGGCAAGTGGTGCATACTCCTGTGATGCGTCCTCTGCCTTCACCCTCTCAAGGAATCTTCTGGCCTCCTCATACTTGCCTGCCTTTATCAACTCATCTGCCTTCCTGAGGAGCGTCTCCACCTCGCCGAAGGGGATCTCTTTTAATGCCTTGTCAGTTGAAGAGCAGGCAACGATAGAGGAGACAATAAGGATAGTCATCAGGATCAGACCCTTTATATCCCTCTGGAGCATGATCATCTGCTAATTTTAGCCTAATGCATGAATGATGGTCAAATGAAGCTTTAAATTTACTGTGCTTATCTGTTATATTAAAGATCATTCAGGGCGGATAGCTCAGGTGGGAGAGCGCAGCCCTTACAAGGCTGAGGTCACAGGTTCGAGCCCTGTTCCGCCTACCATCAAGTAGTAAATAGTAAAAGGGATAGAAGGGGCTACTTCAACTGCTTATCCCTTTTTTACTTTAAATCTCTGGGGTGGTAGTTCAGCCCGGTTAGAACGCTGGCCTGTCAAGCCAGAGGTCGCGGGTTCAAGTCCCGTCCACCCCGCCATATCCTTCCTTTAATCTTAATAAGTTACCGCACTCAATTTTACATAATAACTCTCGTCAGATTGTCAGCAGGCTGCCCCGTTTTTGCCGTTGCCAGTCTACAAGAAAGGTTCATCACCGATATGTTATCCTACAGTATGTTACTCATAATGGTGGATGGATGAGACGGAATGCTGGGTTCTGGCTTTTTCTGGTTACCGCAGGGCTCCTGCTCTCTGTGCCTGGCCTGATAGCCTTTAATCTCTATATAGACCTCCTCTTCTTCAGGGAGATAGACCTGCTCGTAGTATTCAAGGGTATAATCTCCACCAAGATTATAGCAGGCCTCCTGTTCAGCCTCTTCTTTCTTGCATTCTATCTCCTGAACACAATCCTTGCCCTCAGGACGAGGTTTCCACTGAGGAACCTCCATATCTTTGGTGATACAATATACCCCGTAAGGACATTCTCCCTTGACAGGCCTGTCAGACTCATAACACTGCTGGCAGGCATCATCCTCGCCGTTTTTGTCTTCCTCTATGGCACCTCAAGGTGGCATGAGATATTGCTGTTCCTGAACAGGGTTGATGTGGGTATAAAAGACCCCATATTCGAAAAGGACATCTCCTTTTATCTGTTCACGATGCCCTTTTTAGAGGCCATAAAGGGGTTTGCTGGACTGGTGGTTGCATTGACCATGATAGCAACCATCACAGGTTATCTATTCCGTGGTGGTATCGCTGTGTCTGAGCGGAGCATCTCCCTTTCTCCTCCTGTCAGGAGACACATCGCATTGTTCGGTGCATTCATCTCCATCATAATGGCATTCGGTTTTTATCTCGATGCCTATAGGTTGCTCTTCTCTGACCACGGCTTTATATACGGGGCTAATTATACAGATATAAAGGCGAGGCTGATGACCCTGAGACTCCTTGTGCCACTCACCGTGATAACAGGCATCGCACTCGTCGTAGCATCCTTCAGGGGGCGTTTTAAGTGGTTGATGATCCCGGCAGGGATAACCATACTTGTATACATTGGAGGGATGGTCGCTTATGCCCCATTCCTCCAGAAGTTCAAGGTTGCCCCGAATGAGCTGGAGTTAGAGAGGCCATATATCGAGAACAATATCAGGCTCACAAGGTTTGGGTATGACCTTGACAGGATAGAGCTTAAGCCCTTTGATGTCTCATACGACCTCGATATGGAGGACATCATCAGGAATAATGCGACCATAAAGAACATCAGGCTCTGGGATAATAGCCCCTTGCTCAAGACCTACAGCCAGCTACAGCAGATCAGGACATACTATAAGTTTGTGGATGTGGATAATGATAGGTATATAATCAATGGCGAATACATGCAGGTGATGCTCTCCCCCAGGGAGCTGTCCTATGATGACCTGCCAAGCAGGTCATGGATCAACGAGAGGCTTGTGTTCACCCATGGCAATGGGATTGCGATGGGGCCTGTGAGCAGGATAAGTAGGGAGGGCCTTCCTGAGTTCATCATCAAGGACATCCCGCCTGTGTCCAGTGCCGATATAAGGATCACGAGGCCTGAGATCTACTACGGCGAGCTGTCCAATGAGTATGTGATCGTTAAGACAAAGGTCAGGGAGTTCAGCTATCCCACATCCACTGGGAATGTCTACACCAGGTATGAGGGCACAGGGGGTGTTGAGCTGTCCTCCTTTGTTAGGCGTGTAATATTTGCCATAAGATTCAATACATCAAAGATCTTCCTCTCCACGGATATAACACCGGAGAGTCGTATACTCTTTTACAGGAATATAAGGGAGCGCCTCAACAAGATAGCGCCCTTCCTGATCTATGACGCCGATCCCTACCTTGTGATATCTGACCGGGGGAGGTTGTTCTGGATCGTGGATGCCTATACCGCATCGGGCAATCTTCCGTATTCCATGCCTATTAGCAGGGGCATAAACTACCTCAGGAACTCCGTTAAGGTGGTGATCGATGCCTACAATGGCAGGGTGTGGTTTTATATAAGTGACCCAGAGGATGTGATCATAAGGGTCTATGCAAGGGCATTCCCTGGTGTATTCAGGGGCATGGAGGAGATGCCAGAAGACCTGAAGAGGCACATCCGATACCCACAGGGCATGCTGGAGGTCCAGGCAAGGATGTTCGCTGTCTATCACATGACAGACCCGAAGGTCTTCTACAACAGGGAGGACCTCTGGGAGATACCTGCCTATACCGAAAGGCCCATGCAGCCCTATAACACCATCATGAAGCTGCCTGGTGAGGAGAAGGAGGAGTATATACTGTTGATACCCTATACCCCATCAAAGAGGGACAACCTTGCTGCATGGCTTGCAGCAAGGTGTGATATGCCGAATTATGGCAATCTTATCGTCTATGTATTCCCAAGGGACAGGCTCGTGTTCGGGCCGAGACAGATAAATGCACGCATCGACCAGGATGCCTATATATCACAGCAGCTCACACTCTGGGGACAGATAGGCTCACAGGTCATCAGGGGAAGCCTCCTTGTGATACCTATAGAGAATTCCCTCATTTATGTCCAGCCACTTTACCTTTCCGCATCCGACAGGGTGGGGCTCCCTGAGCTGAGGAGGGTGATCGTTGCATATGAGAACGAGGTGGTCATGGAGGAGGACTTAGAGCGTGCACTTAAGAGGCTGTTTCTGAAAGAGGCTGTAAAGCCGGCTGTAGAGGTCAGGAAGGGGACAGAAGGGCTGTCGCCAAAGGAGCTTGCAAAGGAGGCCATGAGGGTCTTTGAGAGGGCAAGACAGATGCAGAGGCAGGGTGACTGGGCAGGCTATGGAGAGCAGTTAAAGAGACTTGAAGAATTATTGCGTAAGATGGCAAAATGATTACAGTTATGAAGAGGGACAAGAACGCCAAGCGCTATACAAAGAGGTTTCCGATAACCTTCTCGGATGGCCAGCAGGAGTACTTTGCGGTCACCTCCAATATATCCTCAACAGGTATCTTTATAAGGACGAGGAAGGCATTACCACCAGGGACACACCTCCATATAAGGCTTGAGATTGATAAGGGGAGGCACATAACCCTTGATGGTGTTGTTGCATGGGCACTTAAGACAGGTATTGCAGACTTCAAGAATGGCATGGGTGTGAGGCTGAAGACCATCCCAGAGGAGTATAAGGCCCTCATAAGGTCTCTTGAACACTGAGTCCTTATGATATAAATCATTTCCTGTGTCCTTTCTTACCACATAGAATAAAATTATGCTGAGACAGACCGAAGGGACAGCCAGGGTCATTGACATCCATGGTGATACAGCCACCGTGGTGATAAACAGATCAAGGAGATGCAGTGAGTGTGGCAAGGCGCAGGCAGGGATATGCGGGCAGGGTGGCGCTGGTATGGTGCTCAGGGTCAGGAACACCATAGGGGCGGCAAAGGGAGACACAGTGGTCGTCTCACTCGACAGAAGGACACACTACAAGGCATACCTCGTCGCCTTTGTCATCCCTGTGATGGCGTTGTTTGTCGGCACATACGCAGGCTCGTTACTGTCAGGGATATTCAGGATAGGCTCCCTTGATGTGATACTTGGCATCCTCTTCCTCGCCCTTTCGCTCGTCATCTCCATGATGATCATCCGCTCGCTTGACAGGTCGAATGATATGTATATCTCAAGGATACTCCACGATCATGGTGATTATGACATAGGCTCTTCGGTTGAGGGCGAGGAGTATCTCAGGGCGTTTGCACACAATAAATAGAAAGGCCCCTTCGACAGGGGCCTGTATATAGGTGGTTAATCCCGTGGCTCTGGTGGCAGGGGCCTCAGGTGTCTCCTCCTCGCCTTCTCTATCATCTCCCTCAGCTCCCTCTTGAACCTGTACTGGAACAGGAGATATCTTGCCTGTTGCTCAGGTGTCAATATCCTCTTCAGTTCAGCCCTCTCCTCATCGTTCAGCCTCTGGAGCTCCCTGTGTCTGTCTTCAATCCTCTGGAGTATCTCCTGCAGCTCATCCATCCTCCTGCTGTCAAGTGCCCTCTTCAGATCCCTCATATCCTTCCTTACGGCCTTCTCTATCCTGTATCTCTTCTTGTCATATCTGTTAAGAAGGGGGAACAGCCTTGATGCAGTGGCCTCATCAAGGTCAAGGGCCTTTGTCAGCCTCCACATCCTCAGGGTCTCTATCCTCTCCCTTATCTTCTCGTGATCCTCTCTTGGCGGTGGACCCTCGGGGTTGTCGAAGTCAGGGATCGCAAGCGCGTATGAGGCGAAACCCATAATCAGGATGGATACGAGCATGGTGATGATCGTGTATCTTCTCATCTCTTAACCTCCCTTTATCTGTTCTTCTAAGGCCTCAAAGAGGCCCTCCAACTCCGTTGAGCTCAACGAAGCGATATCCATATGGTATGAATACGGGTCATACCCCTCCACATATATCTCCAGGTCCTCACTCCCTATCTCCTGTGCAAGGAGATAGAGGATATCACCCTCTGTGATATCGTTAACCTCTATGCTTGAGTATGCAAGTGGATCCTCAAATAATGCATCGACATCCCCTGTATCTTCAGGCCTCAGGAGGATGTATGAGAATGTCACCGTCAATATCAGGAGGAATGAGACCATCACGGGCACAGGCCTTAAAAACCATCCAAACAGTCCCCTCTTCCTTCTGCTGTCAACAGCGGATCTGCTTATCCTCTGTGGCAGGGTGTTCCAGAACAGGTCACCTGGATCAGGCACACCGATATCCCTGAGCTCGGAGATGAGTGATGCCTCCTCACGACACTGGGCACAGCCATCAAGATGGGCCTTGATCTCATCGATGGCCTCCCTCTCCAATCTCCCATCCAGATAGTCAGGGAGCATCTCCCTTATCTCGTCATGACTGTATCCCATTGCCCTTCTCCTTCTTATCCAGTATCTCCCGTAACCTCTTTATGCCAAGGTGGTAATGTGCCTTTACCGCACCCTCAGAGCAACCCATTACAGCAGCCGCCTCCCTGGAGCTGAGACCCTCATATGCCCTGAGCACGATCGCAAGCCTCTGCTTTGGTGGAAGGCCGTTAAGGGCGTCCCTTATAAGCCTCTCCCGCTCCCTTTCTATCACTATTGAGAGGGCATCCCTCCGGCCGTCTCTGAGTGTCTCCACCAGCTCGGTCTCATTGCCCCTCTGTGATCTTCGATGATTGAGGCAGACATTCACCGCAATCCTGTATAGCCATGTCCTGAAGGACGACTCCCTCCTGAAGTCCTTCAGGCCGTTCACGGCCTTAATGAATATATTCTGTGTGACATCCTTTGCCTCTTCCATGTCATTGATCATCCTGTAGGCAAATGCATAGACCATCCTCTGATACCTCCTCACAAGCGCCTCGATGGCCTCCTCACTGCCATCAATAGCCCTGTTGACCAGATCCCTCTCCTCATCCATCTGCCTATTTAGACCCCCATGATATGGAAAAGGTTTAATATAAGGCAATATTAACAGTAATAACTTTCTGATTACCAGAGTAGAAGGCAGAGGTGGATGTTTTTGGGAAATCTAAAGTTAAACTTTTATTATATATTCCCAGGTTAACCTCCGCTGCCCTCAGGAAGGCCCTGAAGGATTTTCCTTAGGTCATAATCACAGGAGCACGGCAGTCTGGTAAAACCACCCTTGTGGTTAATGAGCTCAAGGAGGCCGATTATATAAGTTTTGATGACCCACTCGAGAGGGACTTTGCGAGAAGGGATCCTCTGGGTTTTATGAGGAGATTTAAGAAGAGGGTGATTATTGATGAGGTCCAGTATGTTCCTGAGATTATATAAGTGATATAAAAATGGACATCGACAGGGATAGGCATCGTTATGGAAGGTGGATCCTTACAGGCTCTCAGCGCTTTAACCTGATGAAAGACATCAGCGAGTCCCTTGCTGGCAGGGTTGCTATTATGGAGTTGATGCCTTTCTGTTTGAAGGAGGCCCTTGAGGTTCAGAGATGGCCGATTGAGGATATTGTATGGAATGGTTTTTATCCAGAGGTAGTAATACAACCTCACAAGCGAGATCTATGGCTCAGCTCTTACATAAGGACCTGCATAGAAAGAGATGTAAGACAGTTGATGAACATAAAAGACCCGAGGGTCTTTGAACACTTTCTTGGTCTGCTCGGTGCATACATGGGCAGGTCTTAATATTGCCGCTGTATCCAGGGAGGAATCATATATTATTTACTTTCTGAGGCCATATTTTAAGAATTATGGAAAAAGGCCTATCAAGTCTCCAAAGGTCTATTTTATAGACCCATCGATAGTATCAGCACTTACAAGACAGCCTTTCCTGAGGCTGCAATTAGTGGACATATGGGCGGGGTGTTTTTTGAGGGTGTTGTTATAGCCGAGGCCCTGAAGGCATTTTTGAACACAGGGCTCAATCCTGATATGTTCTTCTGGCGATCCCATGACGGGCTTGAGGTTGACCTTGTTATTCAGGCACAGGGAAGGATGCATCCGGTTGAGATAAAACTCGCATCCACCCCAGCCATCAAGCATATAGAACCCCTTGAGAAGTTTAAAAGAATAGCTGGTTCTGATGCCTCAGGGACAGGGATAGTGGTTTGCAGGGTGAGCACCCCTCTATAAACCCTGTCTTAATCTGGAGGGTCTCCAGCCTTCTTATGAAGAGTTCTTGGATATCACAGAGGAGAGATCCAAACCTATCCTCGGGGCTATGCAGAAATCCCATGTAGGGATATGGAATGCCGGAAGAGATTGAATATCCTGTATATCCTCTTTGCAGCGGCTCCTTCAAATCCTTTATATCACCTGCCTGATTTATATATTCCTTGTATCTCTGAAGCTCACCTATAACAGGGCCGATGTTTCTATCGTATCTCTGTTTAAACATAGAGATGTAGTTATCTAATTTACACACGGCGAACTCCTTTGCAATACTCAATCTTCCGGTCTCTGTAAGGCTGTGGTATTTTCTTGCATGTGGTAATATAGTACCCTGACTCAAGTGTAATGGTGAGTGGTATATTATGTTCAGTACATCTCTTTGCCAGTGCGGTGGAGAAACCCGCCTTTTCCATCACGATTATCTCGCTTATCCTCCTCAGGAGATGGTCTCCTTTATCTTTCCCTCTTTCTTAATATCTATAGCCTCTCCATTTAGTGATAGAAACACATAAGGCTCTGTTACGTATAGAGGCTTCTTTAATTTTTGGCAATTATCCCCTTAGAGGGACTTCCTGTATGCTGGATGATAAGAGATTAGATACAGGAGGTCTCCATGGGGGCTTTACGATTACAGGGAATATATTGCTAATGGGAAAGCCTGTAGAGGGCTTCTTCGTTAAAAAGGTTCAATTGTCTAATGATTCAGCAGGATTTTGCACTCAGCCTGAGCATCTCTTCTGCATGCCTTATGGATGCCTCGGAGATGTCACCGCTGAGCATACGGGCTATCTCTCTGACCCTCTCCTCACCCTCTACCCTCTTGACCTGGACGGATGTCCTCTTGCCCCTGACACCTTTTGTGATACACAGGTGATGGTCTGCATATGATGCGATCTGCGGAAGGTGGGTGATACAGATCACCTGGTGATCCCTTGATAGCTCCTTCAGTCTTCTGCCCACCGCACCTGCGGCCATGCCCCCTATGCCTGCGTCTATCTCATCGAAGATGAGCACAGGTATATTGTCTCCCCTTGAGAGCAGGCCCTTCAGTGCCAGCATTATCCTTGAGAGCTCGCCACCTGAGGCTATCTTGGAGAGGGGTCTGAGTCTCTCCCCTTTGTTTGGTGAGATCAGGAATTCGACGTGGTCTATGCCAGATGGGGTTGCCTTCAGGCCGTCTGTGGTATCCTCACCCTCCTCGTGTATTATATGTATTGAGAACTGGCTGTCCTTCATAGAGAGCATGGAGAGCTCCTTGATGACCTGCTGTTCAAGGTCCCTGGCGACCTCCCTCCTCCTCTCCGAGAGCCTGTGGGCCCTTTCAGTAAGGGTCTTCCTGAGCCCTTCTATCTCTGCCCTGAGGGTCTCAAGCCTCTCTCCTGAGTTTTCAAGTTCATTGAGCTCTGCCACGGCCTCTTCTTTGTATCTGAGGATATCACTGATGGTGTCACCGTATTTTCTCTTCAGGTTACTGATCAGGTGTAGCCTCTCCTGGATGGCATCGAGCCTCTCGGGGCTGAGGTCAAGGCCCTCCCTGTAGTCCCTCAGGAAATAGGACGCCTCCTCAAGGAGTGGCATCGCATCCTCGATGGATCTGAGGGCATCTTTTGCAGAGCCATCGATATTTGCTATCTCCCTGAGCCTGGTGATAACACCCTTGAGGTTCGTTATACAGGATGTATCAGAGAGGTAGAGCATCCCATATGCCTGATTTGCAAGCTCCTTCAGCCTCAGGGCGTTGCTCAGTATCTTCTCTTCCTCTATAAGCTCATCCTCTTCACCCACCCTCAGGTGTGCCCTCTCTATATCATTGATCTGGTATCTGAGCAGGTCTATCCTCTGCGCCCTTTCCCTCTCCTTCTCGGTAAGTGCCGATATCTCCCTCTTTAGATGGGTGAGCCTCTCGTATAGATCCTTCATCTCCTGCCTCTCCTCAAGCAGCCCACCATAGGCATCGAGTGTCTTTAACTGGACCTCTGGTGAGAGGAGTGACTGGTGTTCATACTGGCCGTGTATGTCTATTATGGTCCTGCTCAGGCCTGATAGGTTCTGGATGGTTGCCAGGGAGTTGTTTATGTAGGCCCTGCCCCTTCCATTTGATGGTATCACCCTCTTGAGGATGATCCCATCCTCGATGTTTATACCCATGTCTTTCAGGTGGTTCAGGGTGGATCTATCAAAGAGGTTGGATGGGATATCAAAGAGTGCCTCAACAACGGCCTCTTTCTCCCCTGTCCTTATGACATCACCTGATGCCCTCTCTCCAAGGGCGAGTGAGAGGGCGTGTATTATGATTGATTTGCCTGCGCCTGTCTCACCGGTCAGGATGTTCAGTCCCCTATCAAACTCTATGCTGAGGTCATCGATTATGGCGAGATTCTTGATGCGGAGCTCACGAAGCATAGATTATCAGTGATGCGTAACCGTGATAAGTTCAACTCGTTACGCCCTGCCCATCACTATCCTTCTACAAGCCACCATAGGCATGCAGACCTGACAGGAAGAGGTTGACGCCAAGGTATGTGAACACCACACCGACAAAGCCGATGAGTGCAAGCACGGCCACCTTCTTACCCCTCCAGCCTGCCACAAAACGGGCATGCAGATACCCTGCATAGAGGAGCCAGGTTATCAGTGACCACACCTCTTTCGGGTCCCAGCTCCAGTAAGAACCCCAGGCGCTATTTGCCCATATTGCACCCATGATGAGACCACCTATCGAGAAGAGCGGAAAGCCTATGGCAATGCTCTTATACTCTATCTCCTCAAGCATATTCTTTGTGATGGAGAAACTGGCAAGCACCCTCTTCAGCCCTATCCCGTACCGCCAGAGGAAGACTATGAAGGCTATGGAGATGATCCAGCTGAGTATAGCCACTGTGTCTGATGGGCTCTTGAATGTTGATCTGAGGAAGTAGTTGCGTATGAAGTTCCCCTTTGGTGAGGCTGACATGCTCAGGTAGTCGATACCCATGGCGATAAGCACGATTAACAATATACCGACCATGATACTCCAGAATATGTAGGCCTTCTCATTCCTTGACTCTGTCACCATCACCAGGTAGGCCACAGCCGCGGCAAATGAGACACCAAAGGCTGCATAGCCTATGAAGCTCAGGAGGACATGGAAGAGTAACCAGTTAGACTGGAGCGCGGGTATGAGCGGCTGGACCTCCTTTGACATGCCGGAGACGTCTATGAATGCGAGTGCGAGTGCGGCAACAGGCATGACGAATGCACCGAGTGTGCGTGTCTTGTATCTGAATTCTATGATGAGGTAGATGAGGACGATACACCAGACAAAGAATACCAGGGATTCATAGAGGTTCCTCAGGGGTGCCCCCCTCAGTATGGACTCTATGAGTGTGGTTGAGGGATTTGCAGATACCCAGAGGTTGTAGGAGTCGACCCATCTCAGTAAGAAGGCGATGGTCTGCAGCACAAAGCCAGCGATGGTGACGGTGGTGGCAGCCAGGGCCACGCCTGTCTTCCTGATGGCAACATAGGCGATGTAGGTCGCCATCGCCACGAAATAAAGCAGTGTCGATATGCTGAAGAAGGTTGCGCTATCCATCTCTCACCCCTTTATTATAAATCATTTCTTCTGGGACTGTCTCTGATTTATGGTCTCTGTTGCCCTTTCCAGTATGTGCTCTATCTGCCTCTCAAGGGCAAGCCTGTTCTTGCTGGTGGAGCCTGCGATCAGTATCCTTACAGAGTTCCCACCCCCTGACCCCTCGGTCACGAGCCTCACCCATATCTTCTTGTGGCTCATAAAGAATGCGACATAGAGCCCGAGGCCCATGACTATCGAGGCCAGATATATGATCCATACACCAGGGTCTTTCGAGACCTGCAACCCCGTATACTCAACACCCCAGTAATCAATAAACTCCACCTTGTGGCCACCTGGCAGGAGTCCGGTCTCAGGATACCGTCTGAGTATCCAGCCCTTGAATCCACTCTCTGCACCATGGGCATCCCCTTCTATGTTGAACTGGATCGCCACGGCAGGGTTTACCATCGTGTCTGCGTATGTTATAAGCTCGCCTGTTGAGGGGTCCCGTCCGAGGGCAGGGGAGAAGTCCACGATCCTGCCCTTGATACCCGTCCCAGGGATGTCGAAGGTGTCTCCAAGGTGTAGGTAGAGCACCTTCTCCTCTCCTCTGTTGTTTGTGACCCTCAGTATAAACTCTCCCTCGGCATCAGGGATCATGCCGTAGCTGGATTGATAAAATGTAAAACCCTTGTATTTTAGCGGACTGTTGACCTCTATCCGTTTCTTGAGGACCTCCCTGCCGTTCTCGAATATGACCAGCTCACTCTGGAACTCCTGGGGCGTGTCTGTGCCTGGATAGTATCTGGTGTCATACCAGTTGCATTTTATGGTGAATCCAAGCGGGACGGGATCGCCTGACCTGGTGTATGCATAGCTTGATGCCCCGCCCTCTGGAAGGTTCAGGAAGCCATCGAAGCCAAACCTTGCGCCTATTATTGCACCACCGAGTATGAGGAGGATACTGCAATGGACGATATAGACGCCGAGGCGGGTATAGTTGCCCTTCTGTGTGTAAAGCTGGACACCGCTGTCATCGCTGGCCTCAAACACATTGTATCTCGCCTTTCTCAGGGCATTGAGTATCTCGTCCTTGGCTATACTGAGGCTGGTCTTTACCCTCACCTCCCTTTTCAGGGGCATGTTCTCCATTGCGTTCTCCGGCAGGGGGGTGATCGGCCTCTTGATGAGCCTCCATGTCTTTGGTAATCTCTCAAGTGAGCATATGGTGAGGTTCAGTGCAAATAGCGTGAGCAGGGAGGTATACCACCAGGAGTGATACATATCCATAAAGCCGAGCCTTACGAATATGTTATAGAGGGTGGGTGCGGCCTTGACACCGAATATCTTTGTCAGGAGCTGGATGTTTTTTGCAGGCTCGACATTCTGCTCTATGATGGTCCCGATTATTGATGTTACAGCGAGTAATAACAGGAGGACTATCGCGAGCTTTAATGACGCAAAGAAGTCCCAGATGCGTTCAAAGATATTCTTTTTCTCAGCCAAGACGCCTCCTTCATCCTGAATATTAAAAATATCATGTGTCCTGAGATGAAGTCAACGCATCTACTCTTTCCGGTTAGGACATAGTATCCACCCTGCGAATAATAAACCATGGAAGAGGAGGAATATCAGACCCTTCGTCCCTAGGGATAAAGAAGAAGCCTC
>MTOQ01000018.1 GCA_002011735.1 Nitrospirae bacterium JdFR-81
GAGTATAGAAAGGATAGTATATGCAGTAATAAGTCACTTAAATGATCAATGGAGGAGAAAACCCTTAAAAGAATTTACACAAAACTATTGACATTACCGGACATTATCTGTATGTTGACCTTTATGAGCTCTTTATTATATTGTATTTATACTTTGATTCAGGAAATAACACCGGCAAGGAGGGTATGATGGCCAAGAAGGTTGCAATACTTGTAAGGGACAGAAAGGGTGAGGCACTGCGGATGGCCGTTGGTGCAACCCTTGCGGATGATGAGGTCAGCGTCTTTGTAATGGATGACAAACTCGTGCCTGATGAGGAGATGGAGCTTAACCTTGAGACGATGTCTGACCTTGGCGTCAAGATATATACCAACAACCCCGAAAACCCTTATGAACAGATGAGCACAGAGGAGATAGCAAAGGCATTACCAGGGTATGATGTGATCATCCCTTATTGATATGCTGGGTCTCATACCCCAGATCCCATCCCCTCCTTCTGGAGGGGATACTTTTATCATGGTCTTGTTGACTTTTCGAGGCTTCTAAGATTAAATAGGATTATCAAGATCAAGGACGAGATGATGTTACAAGAGATAGAAGAGATCGGGCCCACAACAAGAAGGCTCAAGATAAACATACCATCCGATGTGATCCAGGCCGAACTTGACTCCTCCTACAACAGGCTCAGGGCCACTGTGAAGGTTCCTGGCTTCAGACCGGGCAGGGTTCCTCATGCGATCCTGAAGAAGAGGTTTGGCAGGGAGGTAGAGGCAGAGGTGCTGAGGAAGATAGTCCCTGAATATTACTCAAAGGCCATCGAGGAGGCAAGGATCGAACCTGTCGGCTATCCCGAGATAGACGAGGATATCCATATCACACCATCACAGCCACTCACATTCACCGTTACAGTGGAGATAAAACCCGAGATCGGTGAGATCAGGTATGAAGGGATAGAGATCGAGAAGAGGACGGTCTCTATAGGTGAGGAGGATGTTGACAGGGCCATCAGACTGATCCAGGAGAACAGGGCCTTGTATTCTGTCACAGAGGATGAGGTCGGAGAGGGAGATATGGCCATCATAGACTGTGAGGCCTTCATTGATGGCCAGCCAAGGGAGGAGTTCTCATATAAGGAGTATCCCTTCATCATCGGCTCAGAGGCCATGCCATCTGAATTTACAGAGGCACTGAAGGGCAGGAAGAAGGGCGAGACTGTAGAGGTGAGGGTGGCGATTGATAAGTCTCACCAGAATCAGGAGCTGGCAGGCAAGGAGATGGTATGCAGGGTCATGATAAAGGAGACGAAGAAGAGGAACCTTCCACCACTTGATGACAACTTTGCAAAGGAGCTCGATGCCAAGGACATGGAGGACCTCAGGAGAAAGATAAGGGATGACCTTGAGAAAAGGGCGCAGAAACGGATAAACTTAGATTATAAGAGACAGATATTGAATAAACTCATCAAGGATCATGACTTCAGTGTGCCTGACTCCATGGTGGAGGCAGAGCTTCAGTCCCTCATAATCGATGCAAAACAGAAGGCGATGCAGAACAGGATGCCTGTAAAATCCGATGAGGAGCTGAGGCAGGAGTATCTCCTGACCGCAAAGGAGAATGTCAAGGGTGTGCTCCTGTTGGAGGCCATCGGAAAGAAGGAGAACATAGAGGTTACCGATGAAGAGGTGAGAAAGGCGATGGAGGAGATGGGTGTCCGTAATGGACTCAAGGCAGAGGATGTCATGAAGATATACATGATGCAGGAGGGATCGCTGGAGGCGTTCAGGAGGAGGCTGTTTGCTGATAAGGTGCTTGACCTGCTGGTCCAGAAGGCTGTCATATCAGAAGCCCGTGAAAAGGAGGATAAAGGATGAGTCTGATCCCCATAGTCATAGAGCAGACAGGAAGAACGGAGAGGGCGTATGATATATACTCAAGACTCTTAAAGGACAGGATCGTCTTTATAGGCACACCTATAGATGATACCCTTGCAAACACGGTTATAGCCCAGTTGCTCTTCCTCCAGACAGAAGACCCTGAAAAGGACATCCATCTCTACATCAACACTCCCGGTGGTGTGGTATCATCAGGCCTGGCGATCTATGACACCATGCAGTATATAAAACCTGATATAGCGACATACTGCATCGGTCAGGCCACAAGCATGGGCGCACTCCTGCTCGCAGCAGGGACAAAGGGGAAGAGGTTTGCGCTGCCACATTCAAGGATAATGATCCATCAGCCCATCGGTGGTTTTTATGGTCAGGCCACGGATGTAGAGATCCATGCAAGGGAGATACTCAAGATGAAGAATATCCTTAATGAGATACTGTCAAAACATACCGGACAGCCCATCGAGAAGGTCCAGGTGGATACCGAGAGGGACTTCTTCATGTCAGGCCAGGAGGCAAAGGATTACGGGATCGTTGATGAGGTGATAACAACGATAAAGAAATGAAGATATATCTCGTCAGATTATAAAAAGGGAGGGAGATGAAGAGAGAGAAACAAAAGGGTTACAACGATACATCGCTTAAGTGCTCCTTCTGTGGCAAGGGCCAGAAGGAGGTGAGAAAGCTCATAGCAGGCCCTTCGGTCTACATCTGCGATGAATGTGTGCTCCTGTGTAACGAGATAATGGCCGAGGAGTTTGATGCCTCCCTTGACGTATCTGTCACAAGGAGGCTGCCGACCCCGAAGGAGATAAAGAGCTTTCTTGATGAGTATGTCATCGAGCAGGAGAAGGCAAAGAAGATACTCTCGGTAGCTGTCCACAACCACTACAAGAGGATAAACAGTCCCCTCCAGTCAGATGTTGAGTTACAGAAGAGCAATATCCTGCTGATAGGCCCGACGGGGACGGGAAAGACCATACTCGCCCAGACACTTGCAAAGATACTGGATGTCCCCTTTGCCATAGCAGATGCCACCACATTGACCGAGGCAGGTTATGTCGGTGAGGATGTGGAGAATATCGTGCTCAAGCTCCTGCAGGCTGCAGACTATGATGTTGAGAGGGCCCAGAGGGGCATTGTGTATATCGATGAGATAGACAAGATCAGCCGTAAGACAGAGAATGTATCCATCACAAGGGATGTCTCAGGCGAGGGTGTCCAGCAGGCACTCCTGAAGATAATCGAGGGGACCATCGCAAATGTCCCACCCCAGGGAGGGCGGAAACACCCCCAGCAGGACTTCATACAGGTGGACACCACAAACATACTCTTCATCTGCGGTGGCGCCTTTGTTGGACTTGAGGATATAATCCAGCAGAGGCTTGGAAGGAGCGTTGTGGGGTTCAAGGCAGAGCTGAGGGGCAGGGGTGACGGACGTATAGGAGAGATACTGAGGAAGGTTGAGCCCCAGGACCTCATAAAATACGGCCTCATACCCGAGTTTGTCGGGAGGATGCCTGTCATAGCAACCCTTGATGAGCTCGATGAGAATGCCCTTGTAAGGATACTCAAAGAGCCGAAGAACTCTGTTATAAAGCAATACCAGAGGCTCCTGGCCTTTGAGAATGTGAAGCTGAGGTTCACTGAAGAGGCCATAAGGGCGATAGCAAGAGAGGCGATAAAACGGAAGACCGGTGCAAGGGGCTTGAGGGCCATCCTTGAGGATGTGATGCTTGATGTGATGTATGAGATACCCTCTCAGGTTGGTGTGAAGGAGTGTCTCATAACCGATGAGGTGATCCTCAAGAAGCAGAAGCCGGTGCTCTTTTATGAGGAGAGGGCAGAGACCGCTTAAGATCCCTCAGGGCCTTCTCCCTTTTGTGAGGCCGTGAAGCAGGAGGCTCTGAAACCTCTTTCTCAGTTCGCCATCCTTTATCCCCCTGAGTGTATCATCCAGATATCTCCTGTCATCCTCTGTCAGTGGCCTCTCCTTGGGCGTGGGTGTTAGGGTGGGAGTGGAAGGCAGCCTGCCAAGCCTGAATCTGACCCTCTTTACACCAAACCTCTCAAGCTTAATGGCTACCTCGTCCTTATAGAAAGAGAGGTGATGCATCCACTGGGGCGACTCCACAACCAGTATCAGCATATCACCCTTCAGGGCCTCAGGGTATGCATGGGTCGATATAACCTCCCCCACAAGCCCTGACCATTCCTTTCTTATACTGTTTATCCTCCTGGCACTCTCTAAACCGATGTCTTTGACAACCCTGTTAAATATCGTGCCGATAGACTCCATTATCTTATGGCCTTCTTGACCTTACCCGAGCGGATACACCTTGTGCAGACATACATCCTCCTTGGCCCCTGGGGCGTCTGCACCCTTATCCTCTGGAGGTTTGGCTTAAAGACCCTCTTTGTCCTGTTGTTTGCGTGGCTCACGTTGTTGCCAACCACCCTCTTCTTCTCACATACAGCACATACTGCCATCCCTTATCCTCCTGTCCGGTATGTAATTGCAATAGAGAATGTATTTATGATAACATTCATTGAATAAACTTACAACTCTTTAAAACATAAATGGCAAAGATAAGGATATACGAGATAGCCAAGCAACTGAATCTCACAAGCAAGGAGGTCCTTGCCAGGCTCGCAGAATTGGGCATCGAGGCGAAGACCCATTCCTCAAGTGTTACCGAGGATGTGATTGAGAGGCTCAAGGGATTGATGGGTGGGGAGGCCGAGGTTAAGGGGAAAGAGGCCGTGTCAGGGGAGCCCGAAAAAGAGGCGATGAAGGAACAGGCTGAGGTCAGGCCCACTGAACCAGGGGAGACCACCGAGGCCACAGAGAAGGAGAAGAAGGCCGTTGTCGAGGAGGAGGATGAAGAGATAATGGTTCCCGACAGGTTCAGGAGCCAGCTCAAGGAGGCCACCCAGGAGAAGTTCAGGGTCAAGTCAGGCATGCAGAGGGCATTCGACACCATACGAAGGGTGGATGTCACAAAGAAGCGGCACGACTTCAGACACGGCTACAGAAGACCTTTTAAGAAGCCTCAGGCGAAGAAGGCAGAGGCAGGTGTAACCGCCACTGTCCCGACACAGCCAAGGAAGAGGGTGCTCAAGTTCAGGGAAGGGACAACGGTGAAGGAGTTTGCCGAGCTCATAGGCCAGAAGGTCCCTGAGGTGATAAAGAAGTTTATGGAGCTCGGGATCATGACGACCATAAATCAGCCTGTGGACATAGATGCTGCACAGATCGTGGCAGAGTCCTTTGGTGTGACCATCGAGCCAGTGCAGGTTGAGACAGAGGAGGAGCTCATTGATGAGGACAAGCTCGATACCGCAAACCTGAGGCCCCGTCCTCCGATAGTCACGATCATGGGCCATGTTGATCATGGCAAGACCACCCTCCTTGATGCCATAAGAAAGACAAGGGTCACCGAGACAGAGGCAGGTGGCATAACACAGCATATCGGTGCATACAAGGTGAAGCTCAAGGACAAGGAGATAACCTTCCTTGACACACCTGGCCATGAGGCATTCACAATGATGAGGGCGAGGGGTGCAAAGGTAACGGACATAGTCATACTGGTGGTTGCCGCTGATGATGGGGTCATGCCCCAGACCATTGAGGCCATAGACCATGCAAAGGCTGCAAATGTGCCCATCATAGTGGCAATAAATAAGATAGATAAGCCCGAGGCGAATGTCGAGAAGGTAAAGAGTGAGCTCTCTCAACACGGTATCGTCCCTGAGGAATGGGGTGGGCAGAACATATTTGTTGAGATATCTGCAAAAAAGAACATAGGCATAGAGAACCTCCTTGAGATGATCCTGCTTCAGGCCGAGATAATGGAATTAAAGGCAGACTATGACAGACCTGCAAGGGGCACCGTCATAGAATCAAAACTTGACAGGGGCAGAGGCCCTGTGGCCACTGTGCTGGTGAACAATGGCACGCTCAGACAGGGCGACCCATTCATTGTCGGGACCATTGCGGGAAGGGTCAGGAGCCTTATCGATGAGAATGGCAAGAGGGTCAACGAGGCATTGCCCTCAACACCCGTTGAGGTTATCGGCTTCCCCGAGGTGCCACAGGCAGGTGATATATTCGTGGTTGTCCAGGATGAGAAGAGGGCAAGGCAGATAGCGATGAGCAGGCTCCAGAAACAGAAGACCGCTGCCATGGCCACACAGAGGAAACTGACCCTTGATGAACTCTACAGCAGGATAAAAGAGGGTGAGATCAAGGAGCTCAATATCATCATAAAGGCAGATGTGCAGGGCTCTGTAGAGGCCGTGAGAGACGCCCTTGAGGGGATAAAGCACCCTGAGGTGAAGGTCAGGGTGATACACGCAGGCGTTGGTGGTATAAATGAGTCCGACGTCATGCTTGCAAGTGCATCAAACGCCATTGTGATAGGCTTTAACGTCAGGTCTGATCCCAAGGCCTCATCCATTGCAGAGAGGGAGGGCGTTGATATAAGGCTTTACAGCATAATCTACGAGGCCATAGATGACGTGAAGAAGGCCCTTGAGGGACTTCTTGAACCAACGATTACGGAGAAGGTGCTCGGCAGGGCCGAGGTGAGACAGACCTTCCACATATCAAAGGTCGGGACGGTCGCAGGCTGTTATGTGCTTGATGGTGTGGTGACAAGGGCGAGTTCAGGTGTAAGGGTGATAAGGGATAATGTAGTCATCTATGAGAGCAAGATCGCCAGCCTCAAGAGGTTCAAGGATGATGTCAAGGAGGTTCAGGCAGGGTTTGAGTGTGGTCTGCTTGTGGAGAACTTTAATGATATAAAGGTGGGGGATATAATCGAGGTATATCAAAAGGAAGAGGTGGCAGCACGGCTGACCTGATCCCTCATCCTTCATTCAGGTGTCCGTCAGACCTGACAGAGAGACATTGATTATCATCATTTAACTCACGACACAGATGATTGTAGGACTCCTTAGGCTCGATCTGCATCTGCTTGAGGCAGACTCCCTTAAGGCAAAGAGGCTCTTGATCAAGAGCCTGAAGGACAGGATAAGGAACAGGTTCAATGTCTCAATCTCAGAGGTCGACGGTAATGACCTGTGGCAGAGGAGCGTGATAGGCGTGGCCTGTGTGGCCAATGAGAAGAGGATGATAAACAGGGTCTTTGATGACATAAGGAGGATAGTCATAAACACCCCTTCGATAGAATTGATCGACTCAACTATTGAGATACTGTAGGCGATAGAGATGCATCCTTACAAGCGTTCCACAAGGGTAGGCGATCTCATAAGGGAGGAGATCGCTGATATCATAATGCACAAACTGAGGGATCCAAGGATCGGTTTTGTGACGGTCACCGGTGCCGAGATCAGCGAGGATCTGAGACATGCCACCATATATCTGAGTGTACTCGATGAGGAGAGGCGCAAGGACACACTGGGCATCATCAGGGCCTCGGCCTCATTCATAAGGGGCGAGCTTGGTAAGAGGCTCAGGATAAAGTACATCCCCTTCCTCACATTCAGGATAGACGAATCCATAGAGTATGGCATGAAGATAGACAGGCTACTTGATGAGATAAAGGCGGAGGAGAGGCCAGAGGATGACGAGGATATCATCTAAGCTCCTGAGGCTGATAAAGGAGAACCAGCGATTCCTCATAGTCACGCACCTCAACCCTGAAGGGGACGCCATCGGCTCATCCCTTGGCCTTGCCATGGGCCTGAAGAAGATGGGCAAGGCGGTCTATCTCCTTGATAGGGATCCGGTGCCCGAGACCCTCAGGTTCCTGCCCGCCTCGGAGCTGTTCAGGAGGAAGCCACCTGATGATACACCTGATGTACTGATCCTTATAGACTGCAACACTATCGAGAGGACAGGATTCACCAGCTTAAAGGCAGGAGACACCATAATAATCGACCATCACGGCCCGGAGCAGGAGGTGTCAAGGGCTGTAAGATCGGGCAAGATATCAGGCGCACTCATCTCCACCACCGCCTCTGCAACAGGAGAGCTTGTATACAGGTTACTCCTCACACTCGGTGTCCCGATCGATAAGGACATAGCAACAAACCTCTATGCCTCTATAATGGTTGACACCGGCGGGTTCAAATACTCGAACACGACCTCCCGATCACTCAGGATAGCATCGAAGCTCGTTGAGGCAGGGGCAGAGCCATGGAGGATAGCAAGGGAGGTCTATGAGAACATCCCCTACAGAGCCATGAGGCTGCTTTCGCTGTCCTTCTCAACACTCCAGAAGAAGGATGGTGTCGCCTATATAACGGTTACAAGGGACATGTTCAAGAGGACAGGCACCACTGCCCAGGACACAGAGAATTTCGTTGAGTATGCAAGGTGGATCAGTGGGGTGGAGGTGGCCCTGCTCTTCAGGGAAGAAGATGGCGGTATCATCAAGGTGAGTCTCAGGTCGAAGGGCAGGATCGATGTCTCCGAGATCGCAAGGGCCTTTGGTGGCGGTGGTCATGCACCTGCGGCAGGATGCAGGATTAAAGGCACACTGGAGTCTGTAAGGAAGAGGGTTTTGAGGCTTGTGAGTGATGCCATCAGGGCAGACAGATCTGGTAATTAACATAGACAAGCCAGAAGGTCTTACATCACACGAGGCAACCACAAAGGTCAAGAGACTGCTCAGGGCAAAGAAGGCAGGCCACACAGGCACGCTTGACCCCATGGCAACAGGTGTCCTGCTTGTGTGCATAAACAGGGCAACAAGACTCGCCAGATACCTCTCATCACTCGATAAAGAATATGAGGCGGTTATGAAGCTTGGAGAGGTAACAGACACACAGGATTCAGCAGGTGAGGTTATAAAAAAGACGGATCCCTCATATATTGAAAAGACCGAGATAGAAAGGGTCATCACCTCATTCAGGGGCAGGATCCTCCAGAGGCCCCCCATGTTCTCAGCCTTAAAATACAGGGGCAGACCCCTCTATAAATATGCAAGAAGGGGGGAAGAGGTCCAGAGGGATTGCAGGGAGGTAACCATCCACAGGATTGAGCTCCTTGACATAGACCTCCCACTGGTGAGATTCAGGGTGCTCTGTTCAAAGGGCACATACATAAGGACGCTCTGCCACGATATAGGCGAGAGGCTCGGTGTTGGAGCCCATCTCTACAGACTGAAGAGGACGGCCATAGGGCCATTCACCATAAAGGAGAGCGTAGGTATTGATGAGATAGGTGACCTTCCCGAAGGCAGGGGTATCTACAGGATGGATGAGGCACTCTCGTGGATGCCTGCCCTGACAGTAGGTGATGAGCTGGTCAGGGCCGTAAGGCATGGCACACCTTTAAGGATAGAGCAGGTCCCGTCACTAACAGAGGAGATGAAGCTGTCAGATGGAATAAGGATAAGGTCGTCCGACGGCGTGCTCCTTGCTATAGGGAGCTTCTTCAGGCCAAAGAGAATGATCAGGATGGATGTCGTCTTTGGGTCTTAGGGGTATCATAAGGGCAGTTGACCTCCTCACCTTCGGCTTCCTCCTCTTTCTGCTTATCATCACCCTTATCCATATCGACCAGATAAGAGGTGCCTATCTGCTGATCTCCATATACTCCCTTCTGATGGTCACACTCTCTGTACTTGTGTATCTTAGGAGAAGAAACAATGGACCCCTATCGGTGGTGATCAACGACATCATCTTCCCTGTCATAGTGGTGCTCCTCATCTTTGACAGTCTTGGTGGTCTCATAAAATACATAAATCACACTACCTATGACCAGCTATTATTAAGAATGGATTATCTGATCTTTGGATGCTATCCAACGGTGGAACTTGAGCGTATCACCACGCCGGTGGTCACTGAGCTCATGCAGTTTGCATATATATCATACTACTTCCTGCCGCTGATACTCGGGATCACACTGAAACTGGAGAGGAGGGAATCAGAGTTCGACTTCTCACTATTCCTCATAATCCTCTGCTTCTTCATCTCCTATATCGGCTATATCCTCTTCCCTGCATTGGGACCCCGTTATTCAATAGATCACCTCCAGAGCATCGAACTCAGAGGCGTCTTTCTCAGAGAAAAGATAGACAGCCTGCTGAATGCAATAGAGGGTGTAAAGTACGATGCCTTCCCGAGCGGCCACTCAGGCATCGCACTCCTCGTCCTCTATCTCTCATACAGATTCAAGAGGCGTCTCTTCTATATCTTCCTGCCTGTTGTGATAGCCCTGCTATTTTCCACCGTCTATCTCCGTTATCACTATGTGGTTGATGTGATAGGTGGCGTCCTGTTATTCTTAATCACAGTATTTGCAGGGGAAAAGATGTATAGATGCTGGCAGGGTATCAGCAGTGGGCAAGAGGGAAGATAGAGGGCTGGTGATAAGTGTAAGGGTGGAGACCCGTTCGTCCTGTCCAGGGGTTGCAGGACGGTATGGGGACGGACTCAGGGTGAGGCTCAAGTCCCCTCCCGTTGAAGGCAGGGCAAACAGGGAGCTGGTGGAGGTGTTATCGCATGAATTTAACATCCCGAAGGGCAATATAGAGATCATCTCAGGCAAGAGGTCAAAGAATAAACTGGTAAGGCTCAGGGGCATCACCATGGAGGGTATCAAGGGGTTTCATGTATAGTAAGATGAGGCTCTTCTTCTCAGGGGTGGCAGGCAGTGGGGTGTCTGCCATCGCCTGTTTTATGAAGAACAGGGGACACGACGTCAGGGGTTCAGACAGGCTATTTGACTCTTATCCCGAACATCACCTCAAGGCATGGTTCCAGGGCATGGGGATAGAGATCCATCCTCAGGATGGCAGTGGCATCGATGAACACACAGACCTCTTTATCTATAGCTCTGCCATTGAGAAAGACAACCCAGAACTCACAAGGGCACACTCCCTTGGTATTAGCATCAAGCCAAGGCAGGAATATCTCGCAGGACTCACCACCGCATTCAATACCATAGCGGTTGCTGGCACAAGTGGAAAATCCACCACCTCGGGGCTCCTTGCCTTCCTGATGAAGGCCCTTGGATTCGATCCAAACTTCATCGGTGGCGGGAGGGTCAAACAATTCATGTCAGGATCAAACCTTGGCAATCACCTCACAGGCAGGTCTGACCATCTCGTGCTTGAGGCATGTGAGTCTGACGGTATGATCATCCATTATAGACCTGCACACACAATAATCCTCAATATCGACCTCGACCACCATCCCATCGACAGGACATCCACCATCTTCAGGAGGCTCATGGAGAATACAACCCGATACACCATCCTCAATGCAGATGACAGGAGGCTCATGGAGATACAGACACACAGGCATACAATAACATTCTCCATATACAACCCATCACAATACAGGGCAGAGAGGATCACTTACAGGCCGTTAAGCACCGAGTTTTTTCTTAAAGACACAAGGTTTGAGCTCCCACTGGCAGGTGAACACAATGTCTACAATGCCCTCTCCTGTATCACCCTGCTCTCAGAACTGGGCATCCCCCTGGATGACATAGCAGATGCACTCAGGGATTTCAGAGGGATCCACAGGCGGTATGATATACATCTAAATGACAAACGCGGCCTCGTGGTGGATGACTACGCACACAACCCCCACAAGATTCAGCATCTCATGAAGACGGTCAGCAGGTTCAGGGATAACATCTGCTATATATTCCAGCCACACGGCTATGGCCCCACGAGGTTTATGAAGGATGAGTATATAAGGGTATTTATAGAGAACCTCAGGGACTCGGACCACCTGATACTCCTCCCAATATATTATGCAGGCGGAACGGTCAGCAGGGACATCTCAAGCCACGACCTCTCAGAGGGCATCAGGGCAGGCGGCAGATCTGTGGAGGTCATCGAGGATAGAGAAGGGATATTTGATCGCATCCATAAATGGAGAAACTATGTCATATTCGGTGCAAGGGACGACTCACTCTCGGTGCTTGCAGAGGATATCGCAAGGGCATTAATCGCCTGAACCGACCCTCACATACTGATCCCAGTACTGGAAGAGCTTCTTGGTTGCATATAAATCACCCATACAGTATCGGGCGATATCCAGATACCTCCTCTCCTTAAAGAGTCTTGCAACCTCCTTACCAGAGATACCCTCCCCTTTCGGGCTCCTTATACCAAATGCCCTGCACCACATATGGAGATTGAACCTCCTCCTTAATGAGCCATAAAAGGTCAGCTGATCGAGCAGGTCGATATGGGAGGTGCCTGAATACCTGTTTGGCATGAGGTCCTTCGTCGGCTTTATCCTTAGTATCGCAGAACGGAGGATTATGAATGGCGCGTCAAACCCCCTGCCATTGAAAGTGATTATCTGGTCGTACTCCCTCACCCTGTCCCAGAACCTCCTGAGGATGCCTGCCTCTGTGTCAGGGATCAGCTCAAACCCCTCTTCCATAAGTGGCTCCTGGAGTATCTCGGGCGACTGAAAGTAGACAACACCTCTGTCAGTGTCAGGATCAAGCATCCCGATGGCGACTATCTCACCTGTAAGCGGATGGAGGCCAAGACCCTGCTTTGCAGACTCTATCTCCTCCTCTGTCTCTGCATACCTGAGGATATACTCCTTTGACAGCTCATCAAGGCCCTCGAACTCCTCTCCAACAGTCTCTATATCTATCACAACCCTCCTGGACATATCTTAATTATAAAGTATCTCTAGACATTATTTCTCAGCTGTGATCCTCCTCTTTTTCAGTTATTTATTTCATTTTTATGGGAAGGGCGCCTATATCATGGGCTATTTTTAGCCTGACTCAGCCCCTTGGGTTTGAGAGAGAAAGGGGTGGGAAGGTGTTGGTTAGAGCCAACAATTGCTGTTTGGTGTTAAAGATTTTAGCAGAAGCTCCTGCAGCAGGGATTTAGAAGATATCTCCTGAGATGTGTTTATGGTGTTTTGTCCTCTTCATCAACAGCACCATCGGCAGGATCAATATCAGAAGCACTGAAAGGAGGTAGAAGGCGTCATTAAAGGCCTTCATGTTTGCCTGCCTCAGGAGCTCACCATATATCAGGGCATCAGGGCTTATGTGGTTTATTCCGCGGGCATGTAGAAGACCCCAGATATACTTCTTCACCTCGATGTATACATGGTCAAATGGTGTCAGATGCTCTATGAGTCTCAGATGGTGGAACTGTGCCCTCCTTGCAAGCATGGTTGTGACAAAGGCAACACCAAAACTGCCACCTATGTTCCTCAGGAGGTTATACATTGCCGTTGCCTCTGTCATCCTCTCTTTCGGGATGTGCGATAGGGTCATGGTGGTGAGCGGTATGAACAAAAAACCCATGCCCACACCAAGGACGATCCTTGGCAGGGTGAGGTTAAAGAAGTCTGCATGGAGGTTGAATTTGGACATCATGTATGTCGAGAGGGCACTTATGAGGATGCCGATTATCAGGATGATCTTTGGATCCCTCTTCTCAACAAGCTTTCCTGCGATTGGGAGTGCAAACATCGTGGCTATCCCTCCTGGGCCAAGGATAAGCCCTGCAAGGAATGCGGTGTAGCCCATGAGGGTCTGAAGATATATAGGCAATAGCACTATGCTACCAAAGAGGTTGAAGAAGGCAAAGAACATGAGGATATTGCCAAATGTAAATGTCCTGTCCTTGAAGAGCCTGAGGTTTATCACGGGGTTTTTGGAGAAGAGCTCAAGTATTACAAATAATACCAGGGATACAGCGGATATGATCGTGAATGTTACGATCACAGGAGATGAGAACCAGTCCTCCCTCTGCCCTTTATCGAGTATAAACTGTAGACTGCCGAGGCCAAGGGCAAGGAGGATCAACCCCAGGTAGTCTATCTTCATCCTCACCTTCTTCATATAAGGGGGATCGTGTATGACGAGGATGCTCAACAATACTGAGATTATCCCTATCGGGACGTTTATGTAGAATATCCACCTCCACGACCAGTTGTCGGTTATCCATCCTCCAAGCAGTGGCCCTATGATGGGTCCAAACATTATACCTATCCCGAATATCGCCATCGCCATACCATGCTGTGCAGGCGGGAAGACCTCAAGCAATATCGATTGGCTGAGGGGCTGGAGTGCGCCTCCGCCAACACCCTGTATTATCCTGAAGATGATGAGACTCCGCAGACTCCATGCAGAACCACAGAGGAAGGAGCTTATTGTAAACATGGATATGGATGCAATGAGATAGTTTTTTCTCCCAAAGAGCCTGCTCAACCAGCCTGTGATGGGGATGATGATTGCATTGGATACTAAATAAGAGGTTATTGCCCATGTTGATTCGTCTATGCCTGCTGAGAGGCTCCCCCTGATGTGGTCAAGGGAGACATTGACGACAGACATGTCAACGATCTCAATCAGTGTGGGGAGCATCACTGTCAATGCAACAAGCCACTTACTCATTCTACCAGTACCGTTGGTACAACGGACATTCCTATCCTGAGGAGATGTTCGGGGTCTTCACCATCATCAAAGACGATCTTTACCGGTATCCTCTGCACCACCTTTACATAGTTGCCTGTTGCATTCTCTGGAGGGAAGAGCGAGAATGCCGCACCCGTGCCTGCCATTATACTGTCAACCCTCCCCCAGAAGACCCTGTCAGGGTATGCATCAACCTTTATCTTCACCCTCTGGCCTGGTCTTATCCTCCTGAGCTTTGTCTCCTTGTAGTTTGCGATCACATAGATATCGTCAAGACAGACCACTGCCATAAGCGGCTGTCCTGGCTGAACCTGATCGCCTATCTCAACAGACCTCTTCGTTACATAACCTGAGGCGGGGGAGTATATCCGTGTGTATGAGAGGTTGAGTTTTGCAAGCTCCAGTGATGCCTCCATCCTCCTGACCTGTGCCCTCTGGGTCTGGAGTGTGGCCTTCAGTTGATTGAGCCTCTCCTCACCTGCCTTGAGCTGTGCCTCTGTCTGGGCGATCACATCCTCATGCGCCCTGAGCGAGGCCTCTGCCTGTGATCTCAATGCCTCTGCTGCCTTCATGGATGCCATGGCGGTCTCGTATGCGGTCTTTGCGTTATCATACCTGTCTCTTGGTATCACTTCCTTCCTGAACAGATTCTCGGCCATCCTTAGGTCAGCCTCGGCCTTCCTCAACAGCGATGCCTTTGCCTCAACCTCTGCCTTCCTTGCCTCAAGCACCGCCCTGAGCCCTTCTCCTGCAGACACCGCTCTCTCTATGTCTCTCTTTAATGCAACAACCATGCTCTCCTGTGCCCTGATCATGGCCTCGATCTCCAAAAGCCTCTTCCTCTCGGCCTCAAGCCCTGCCTCTGCCTCCTTGAGCCTCTTCTGATATGGCTCTGGATCGATCTCAACAAGCAGTGTGCCCTGCTCTACATATTCATTATCCTTTATATATACCTTGAATACTGTTCCGGATATGCGTGGTGAGATGGTGTGGATGCTTCCCCTGATAAAGGCATCGTCTGTTGAGATGTGGGTCTTTTTATACTGGACATATATCAGCCCTATTATGGCAAGGATCGCCACAGTCCCGAAGAATACAATCAGTGCGGCCTTTTTTCTCCTGTTGTCTATGGCATTCCTCTCATCCGCCATCCCTTCCTCCATACACATCTATAAGGTCATATCCAATGGCATAGAGGAATCTTGCCTCCGCGCGCCTGAGGTCATACAGTGCCCTGTAGTAGTTGGTCTCTGCCCTCCTGAGGAGTGTTATCGCGTCGGTCACATCCGTTGATGTTCCGATCCCCTCCTTGTATCTGAGCTTTTCGAGCCTGAGGTTCTCCCTTGCCTGTTCAACCGCCTTCTCTGTAACGTCCATCCTCTCCCTTGAGGAGGCCATATCAAGATAGCCTGCCTTGACCTCAAGCATTATCGAGTCAAGGAGACTGTCATACTGCAACCTCAATGCCTCTATCTCCCTTTTGACGGAACCGAGCCTCGCAGCCTTTGAACCACCTGCAAAGATGTTCAGGTTTACCCCGAGCACCGCTGACCAGTTATCCTCATGGACCATGTAATCATTCTCCTGATATTCGTATCCGCCTGTGAGATATATCTCTGGCAGGTATTCAGCCCTTATGGATCTCATCTCCTCTTCCTTTGCCTTTATCTGGCTCTTTAATGCCCTGAGTTCAGGCCTCCTCTCGCTTGCAATCCGCCTTGCCTCATCAGGCCCTATATCCACATCAGGGATCTTTCCGATCTCCTCAACCTTAACCTCCTCATCGATCGGCCTTGTAAGAAGGGTGTTTAATCTGGACATGGCGATATCCCTCATACTCCTTGCCTTCACCATCCTCTGGCCTGCGTCAGATACCATGACCTCTGCCTGGAGCAGGTCATTCTTTGTGACAATACCCTCCTCATACATCGCCCTTGCATCCTTGAGGTGGGCATTAAACATCCTCACCTCCTCCTCTGCAACATCCAGCATCCTCTCTGCCTCGAGCAGACCAAGATACGCAAGGATGAATTCAAGGGCAACCTGATTCCTTGTCCTGATGCCCTCTGCCTTCTTCAATTCAAGTATATGCCTTGCCCCCCTTATGCCTGCATATGTCCTTCCAAAGTCGTATATCCTCTGGTTCAGTCTGAATCCATATGTGAGGAACTCCCTCTCTCCCATTGGAACACTCCCCACAGGCCCGAACCTTGCCTCTGGCTGATACTCAAGCCATGTCCGATTTGCATAGAGGTCAACCCTGGGGAAGAGCCCTGACCTCGCAAGCCTAACACCCTCTTCCGCAATCTCCTCGCCCTTAACAGCAATCTTCAGTTCCCTTGATCTCTCTTCGATGATCCTCAACCCCTCTTCAAGGGTGAGGGAGGACGCACTTCCTCTAAAGACGATGGCAATAAGAAATACCACGACCCCAACCCATCTACTTTTATGCATAACCATCCACCCCCTTGATAAATATACTGACAAACTCCTTCACCCTCTTATTGATCTCGGACCCCTTCAGATCCCTGCCCTTTATTATCACCTCTGACAGGAAGAAGGAGAAGTGCATCCCAAGGAATGCCCTTGACGCCATCTCTGCCTTAAAGGGCCTCAGCCTCCTGTCCTTCTGTCTCAGGTAATCGGCCACTATCCTTATAATCTCCTCTATAAACCTCTCATACACATCCCTTATCTGCTCGGGATAGTACCTCACCTCTGAGAGGAGTATCCTCACAAGCCCGTTTCTCTCATTAAGCGCCTGAATGAAGGCAACACCCACCTCTGTCAATGCCTCCTCAAGGGCAAGACCTTTGAGTCCTGGCATCAGGTCCCTGAGCCTCGGCAGAAATGTGAGGTTCTTGAGGACCTCTTCAAATAGGGCCTTCTTGCTCCCAAAGTGTCTGAAAAGCGTGAGCTCGGTCACCCCTGCCTCCCGTGCTATCTCCCTTGTGGTTGCACCAAGATAGCCCTTCTCTGATATCAGTCTGAGCGATGCCTCAAGTAGCCTCTGCCGTGTGTCCCTTCTGTCCATTGTCACAAAAAATGTTAGTAATCACTTACTATATATACTGATTCAAAAAAAATCAACACCTTTTTAGAATTCTTATATAAAAATTAAGGGATTTCTGGAGGGTACAGTTAGGTCATTGGTTGAGACATAGTATCCACCCTTATTAAGACTTTTTGGGAAGAAAATTTGAAAGATATCTATCATCCTGTCAAGATCCATCACTGGAAACAA
>MTOQ01000094.1 GCA_002011735.1 Nitrospirae bacterium JdFR-81
ACAATATATTCGTCATTTTTTTATTTCTCGCATTTTCAAAAAGACAGAGAAAAGAGTCCGCTCTACTCGAATGAAAACCATTTAACAATTTGAAACCATGTCTGTGAATCGCACAATAGAGGATTTAGACAAAACTCTCTAATGCCTTCTTCTTATCTATTTCCAGTGTATATGAAAGTATAGTCTTCAAATTTATCTTTTTTGAAGCATCTAAAATCTCTATCCCTACAATTTTATTATCTTCTGTTGTATCTATATTTACACCCTCTGAAATCTCTATAACCCCTTCAGGTCTTTTATTACTTAATTTTATATACAGTGCATCTACATTTTTGTCATAATATACTTTCATTGTCTTCTCCTTTTTTTCAATGGATATACTGTAATTATTTTTATTATATCATTTTCCATATCTACAACAACCTTTATAGGAAGTGTATAACCTTCAATGGATTTCACAATCTCTTGTTTACCTTGGACCAATTTTGATTCTTTAAGTAAATTTTCAATATCTGCCAAAGAAATTTTGTAAAGATTAGCCCTCCTTTTTGCATGACGAGAATATTTTATTTTCATAAGGTCTAACTTATTTTTTCCTGTAGGATTACAAAAATCCTAATATAAAATCTGATACCTGTCAAGAATTCAACTCTTCCAGACCAGGACATAGTATCCACCTTTTAGGAACTCCAGCAATTAAGAAGTATGAAGAGAGTAACCTATAATCAACAGCAGCGGCGGGCTATTCTCTGTCAAATGGAGAGGTTTGCTGAATTTAAAAATTCAAGATTCAAGACCTGGGACCTTTGTCACTTTTGTTTATTTACTAACTACATGCGTAGCACTTTCCCTTGTTATGTGTTACTTAATATTATCTATTATCTTCTAAGATTTTTCAGTAATAAACAGCAAAATCTTTAATGAGAGTGAAAAATTGAGACCCTTCGCTGACGCTCAGGATGACACCCCCTCTCCATCATTAGGGCATTTGCTGACAGATCTTTTATTAGTGCATCTCTTGTCCCATTCTTGTATTTCGGCTAATTTTCATTTATAATGAAAAATAGCCGATGTATTTGCCAAGAACCATAGAGGGGTTTTTAAAGAGGGCAGCAAGACACTTTCCAGTAATATTGATAACAGGTGCCAGACAGGTTGGCAAAACCACGCTCCTTAAAAACCTTGCTGAGCCAGAGAGAAAATACATCTCCCTTGACGATCCTGTAATACTCGAACTCGCCAGGACAGACCCTGCCCTATTTCTTCAGAGATATACTCCTCCTGTTATAATTGACGAGATTCAATATGCCCCTGAACTCCTCCCCTATATCAAAATGACGGTGGATAGAACAGGGAGAAAAAACCTCTTCTGGCTCACAGGCTCCCAGCACTTTCACCTGATGAAGGGTGTTACGGAATCGCTTGCTGGAAGGGTTGGCATTCTTAACCTGCTTGGATTTTCCTTTAAGGAATCAAAGGGCAATGGACTGGATGTAAAACCTTTTCTCCCTAAGAGGAAGTTTAAAAACATCAAACCAGTCAGGCTCTCTTTAATGGACATATATTCCCATATTTTTAGAGGCACCTATCCAGCCCTTCATGTAGATCCTGAGATGGACAGAAATCTCTTTTATTCTTCCTATGTCCAGACCTATCTACAGAGGGATGTTGCAGATCTTATAAATGTTGGTAACAGATTGAGTTTTATAAGATTCTTAAAGGCAGTGGCAGCCCGAACCGCTCAGTTACTGAATGTCTCAGATCTTGCAAGGGATGCAGATATTGCACCAAATACAGCAAAAAAATGGCTCTCTGTTCTTCAGGCCTCAGGCATAGTGTATATCCTTCAGCCCTTTTATACAAACCTCAGTAAGAGGCTCATTAAAACACCAAAGATATACTTTCTTGATCCAGGTCTCTGTGCATGGCTTACAGAATGGAGCAGTCCTGAGACCCTGGAGGCAGGTGCTCTATCAGGTGCAATATTTGAAACATGGATATTTACAGAGATACTCAAGTCATGGCTACATAATGGACTTGAGCCTTCTTTCTATTATTATCATGATAAAGACAAGAGGGAAATAGACCTCCTTATTTTTAAGGATAGGACAGTTTATCCTGTAGAGATTAAAAAGACTGCTTCCCCACACAGGGATATGGTAAAAGTGTTTGACACACTCAGGAGGCTTAAATTAAACATAGGCACAGGGTGTCTTATCTGTCTGAATGAGGATATACTGCCTCTGAAAGAAGATGTATATGCCTTACCAGCAGGAATGGTAATTAATGGGTAAATGGTTTTACTTCTCAAGTGCATCAAGGATGGGGCATTCTTTTACAGGGCCTTTGCCCGTGCATTCCTTTGTGAGTTTTAAAAGGGCATTTTTCATCCTTTTTAAAGATTGAATCCTCTCTTCTATCTCAGTAATCTTTGCCTCTGCTTTATCCTTGACCTGGGCACAGGAGACACCCTCCTCTACCCTGAGAGAAAGGAGTTCCCTAATCTCTCTTAATGAAAAGCCGAGTGCCTTGGCATGTTTTATGAACCTGATGAGATTAATCACCTCTTCAGAATAGAGTCGATATCCTGATTCACTCCTTGGAGGCTTTGGGATAAGGCCACACCGTTCATAATACCGAACTGTCTCAATATTTACATGAGATGCCTTTGCAATCTGCCCTATTGTGAGTCTTTTCATCTATATTCCCGCCTTATTCTACCTTTATATGGCCCAGCCCTTTCAATTGCCTTAAGGAGCAACGCATCCGAGACTCTTTCATCCACCCTGAGCCATGCCTTTTTATCCTCCAGTGAGATATTTACATCCTTAACTCCCTCAACCGTAAGAAGAGACTTTTTAATAGCCACCGGACAGAGCGGGCAGGTCATCCCCTCTATCTCAATCACCACATTATGATCAGCAGCACTTATAGATACAGAAACTATAAATATAAGGATAATTACCAATATAATAGACTTCCAGTACATGTAGTTACCTCTTCTATCCATAAATCCATAATACGATTTTCTGAAACAGGATGGCAAAGGCAAAACTCATCAAGCCAATCCAGAAGATTATACGTGAAATCATCCTTATGCGTCTGTTTTCAGCACATACACATTCTGGCCTCTTTAGATAGAGCCTCCAGAAGGAGTACCCAAGCATTAATAAAGCAGAGACAAGTAAATAAGGTTTAAGGGGCATGAGTTTTGAGAAACTTCCCAGAAAACCTATTGAGGTCCCGGAAATTATAAACACAGCAGGCCCAATACAGCATGATGAGGCCAGTAAAGAAGCAACAATAGTTCCCATACCTGCAAGATCTTCTTTTTTCATTTCAACCTATGCTCTTACACCTCGGGGTGCATCTTGAATTACAAAGGTTTTCCAAGACCGCATGCCTTCAGTGTTTCAAGATCAGGTCCCCTGCCTCTGCAGCAGTCTGCAAGTTCCCCATCAATAACCACAGCAGGCAGAGATTTAATACCGAGTTTCTTTGCCCTTTCTGAGACTTCTGGTTTATGCATATCCAGGACACTCACCTCGCATGATGCGCAGGCTGTCTTCTTCACCATCTCCACCACTTCGTTACATATGGAACACCCTGCACTGAAGATCTCAATCTTACGTTTGGCTGTCATATTATTACACCTCCTTTTTTCTTTCTCATCCACATTATAAACCCTGTACCATGGTAAAGGGTCAAGGGGGGAGGCTCATTCCGGTTAGGACATAGTATCCACCCTGAGAATAACAAACCATGGAAGAGGAAGAATATAGGGAGTTACTTCAGCCCATGAGGATGCCCAGGTTATAGCCTTATTCCCAGTGATGGATGATGATAGATATCTTCCAGATCCTCCTCCCAGAGGGTCTTAATAAAGCTGGATACTATGTGTCAACCAATGACCAACCCTGCATTTTCATATGATCGTGGGGTGATTGGACTTTTAGGGGTTTAATGATATAATTAAGAATGCGGAAGAGGTTGTATCTGAAGGTCGGCGACAGGGTCACCCATATAAAATACTCCTTCTGGGGCGTTGGTGAGGTGATCGAGGAGTGGCACTCACACCTTGCAGGTGGCTTCTGCTTCGTGAGGATACTCTTTGAGGATGGAAACGAACGGTCATTCATCAATGACCTTGACAGCGAATTCTGCTGCTACTACTCAGGGATAAGGATCATCTCTTAACCCCCTCAGCCCAGTGGGAGATAAACAGAAAATGTGCTCCCTGCCCCCAACCTGCTGTTGACCCCTATCCTCCCCCTATGCGCCTCGATGATCTCCTTTGCGATGCTCAGACCAAGCCCTGTACCCCTCTGGCCTGAACCCGTGGTCTCAACCCTGTAAAAACGCTGGAATATCCTTTCAACCTCATCCTGTGGTATACCCACCCCCTTGTCCTCCACATCCACACGTGCCTGATCCCCATCCCTGCGGATCGTTATCCCTATCTCACCCCCGTTTTCACTGTATTTGACAGCGTTATCTATGATATTGACAAAGACCTCCACAAGATACTCCCTGTCTGCATTCACATAACACTCACCATCTGCCATAACCCTGACGCCCATGGCCTTGACCTCGATAGAGGGTCTGAGCAGGGATAAGGCCTTCTCAACCACCTCCCTTAAAGAGAGTCTCTCCATCTTCATGGGCAGTCTCCCCTCCTCAAGCCGTGAGAGCAACAGGAGCTTTTCAATAATAGAATCCATCCTCTTCGTATGCTCATATATGACGCTTAATGCCTCTCTGTACTCCTCCCCGGGCCTCTGTCTCCTCATGTATATCTCGCAGTAGCTCTTTATGACAGACACCGGGGTCTTCAGCTCGTGTGAGGCATCAGAGATGAATCGTCTCTCAATATTGAATGCCTTCTCAATACTGTCAAGCGTCCTGTTGAATGTGCCTGCAAGCTCCCTCAGCTCCCTGCTCACCCTCTCCTCCCTGAGCCTCCTGTTGAGACTCTGCCTGGTTATCTTTGAGACCTCTGCTGAGAAATGCCTGAGCGGCCTGAGGGATGTCCAGAGGATAACCACCCCGCCGGCAATAAAGAGGCCGATTACCAGTGGAAGACTGTAGAGGATGGTGTTCCTGAGTGAATGGAGAAATCCATAAACCTCTTCAAGGCTCTCTGCGGTCTGTATAATAAATGTGTAACCCTTCTCACCATGTGGTGATGTAATGGTGGTCTTCTCTGTAAAGACCCTGATAGGCTCACCCCCTGGCCCAGTGGTGGTCTCATAATATGAACCATCTAAACGCACCCTTTCGATCGACAGGGGCAATCTGAACCTTCCAAGGGATGGAGAGGCAGCCAGCAACCTGCCATCCTCAAAAAATACGCTGAAGTAGTGGCCTGACTCCAGAATGTCATAGACTGTCTTTCCGCGCCTGAAACCCTCCTCTCCCTCTATCAGTTCGTGATGGATCCTCCCATCCTTATACACCTCTATGAGCCCCGCAAGTGTGCGTGACTTAACCCTGAGGAATCTGTCAACGGTGTTAAGGGACTCAACCTTCTGCCTCTCATAAAGGAACATCCCCAGGCCAGAGGCAAATGCAGAGAAGACGATAAACGACCATATGAGAAACCTTGCCCTTATTGAGTCCAGCATGGCCTATTCCCTGAGCATATATCCATACCCTCTAACGGTATGGATGAGTTTTTTTGGATGATCCCTGTCGATCTTCCTCCTGAGGTTGTTTATGAAGACATCGATTATATTACTGTCAAGGTCAAAGGACTCATCATATATATGCTCTGTGATCTGGCGCCTTGAAAGGGCGGTGTTTTTATTGAATGCAAGGTATTCAAGGAGGGCATATTCCTTCGGGGTAAGCCCTATCGGCCTTCCGTCCCTCTTCACCTCCTTTCTTGCCGTGTCTATCTCAAGATCGTGAATCCTGAGGACAGATGAACCAACAGGCCTCCTCCTTCTTATAAGCGCCCTGAGCCTTGCCAGGAGCTCATCAAACTCAAACGGCTTTGTCAGGTAGTCGTCAGCACCGCTGTCAAGCCCCCTGACCTTATCATCAAGCCTGCCCCTTGCCGTGAGCATCATTATAGGCGTAAGCACCCCCTTCCTCCTCAGTTCAGACAGGACACTCACACCGTCAAGCCCGGGGAGCATCACATCAAGGATGATCGCATCATAGGCTATCTCTCCGGCCATGTATAAGCCATCAACACCATCATATGAGACATCCACACTGTATCCTTCCTCCTCAAGCCCCTTTTTTAAGACCCTTGAGAGGTCCCGGTCATCCTCTATAAGCAGAACCCGCATATACATTATTCTACCCCATGCTCCTTTACCACTTCAAAGACGATAGAGCCACTATCCTCATACACCTTCCTCACCCATGGATCATGCTCAAGGGCACTATAAAGCCCTGGATGCACCCTGTCAAGAAAGATGAACCTTGCCCTGAACTCCCTGCCTATAACCCTTCCAGGATTCACCACCCTGCCTTCTGTTATAGCCCTGTAGAGACGATATTTATCCCTGTCGTAGGTGTACATATACATGGGGTCAAGGCCAACTATATAGTGGTTCTTTGTGTTATAGAAGAACAGGAGAGGGAAGTCATCCCAGTCTGCATTAAACACTACATCCCCTCTGCTGGAATGCTCCCTGAGCCACAGGGCCGCACCCTTATAGGTTGCGGGATTAACGGATGAACGGACCTCGGATACCGCATCCTTTATGTTCAGGACAAGCAGTGGCATGAGGATGAGCATCCCTGCTATCATGGCCCTGCCCGACATCCTCCTTCCAATAATGAGCGAGGCTGTGAGGGTGGCAAAGACAGGCCAGTATTCGATGAACCTCCTTGATTTAAAGGTGAGGAGCAGGAACAGGAGGTTCAGTACCATGGATGCGTATTCCTCGGCCGAGAGTGGCCTTATAAAGGGAAGACAGAGAAGTGTCAATCCAAGGAGCACAAAGGCAGGAAGGGAGTTTCTTATAAGCTCCCATGTGTTATATGGTGACCATTCAACCCCCAGGGCCACCTCAGGAACATCAAAGAATATAGTCCTTGACATATTGTATAAAAAAGAATATATATCCTCTGGGAAATAGGGGTTTACCACAAGCCCTGTGAGGATACCAGCAAGGCAGACAAGGGGTGCGATGATGTCAGGCCCTTCCCCTGTCAGCCACCTTGATACACCAAAGACCACAGCCATAACCAGAAGCAATGGAAACCCATCATAAAGCCACACAAATGCCATCGAGAGGAGATAGAGGAGCTTCCTTCGCCCTTCTGTAAGTATAAAGAACCCTGCAATGAGAGATGTCAGGGCAATGGACTGGACCCTGAGAAGGGAGAGCCTGTAGAGAAATGCATGTGATGAGAGCATCGCCACCAGTGCCCAGAGGGCTGGGTATCTCACACCTAAACGGTTAAAGACGAGATAGAGGACCGTCCCGGCGGTGGCAGCAAACACCACCACTGCGATCTTCCCATTATGGATCATATCGCCAAAGGTGAAGGGGACAAGGAGATAATGAAAGAGGAGGTGGTGATCCCTGAAATAATCCCTGTAGATCGTGAATTCAAGATAGGGAAGCCTCTCTATAAACCCCTCCTCTCTCAAGAGCTCTGAAAGTCTTATATGGAAGTATCCATCATAACCAACGAGCCAGGGAACGGAAGATTGTATGTACCAGAAGATGAGTGCAAAGAGGGTGAACAGGAGGATGAGCTTTAAGGGGGTGGACACCCCGCGGTGCCCACCCTTTATGACGGCATCATCAGTGTTCAAATTCAACCACGGTGGCAATTATCATCGTGCCATTCCAGGAGCCCTTCACCTCAACCAGTACACCCGGAGCAAGATTGGCATAACTGCCGTGTTTGAACCATGCTCCAGAGACATCAGCCTGGACCGTATCCCCAGGAGGCACAAAGTGTTCGTATTTCTGCACAGTGATTGTTATTATATTACCATTTACGGTCTGGATTGGTCCCTTCACCTCCACATAAGGTGTGCCTCCATTGTAGTTGCCATTCAAGTTCCCGTTCTGATTACCGTTCCAGTTTCCATTCTGATTGCCACCTGCCGGGGCACCCTCTATCTCAACAACGCTCGCAAAGAATGTAGAGCCATCCCATGAGCCCTTCACCTCGATCCACTGCCCCACCGCAAGCATGGAGAGGCTACCCTTGCTGAAAATGGCCCCTGAGATATCAACGGTGATGGTGGATGTTGGAGGGACAAAGTGTTCTGCCTTCCTCACATCAAGGGTGATGATCATACCATCAATAGCTGTAACAATACCCTTTGCCTCTGCATGATGCCCTCCTGCTGAACCTTCCTCTATCTTTACACTGACTGCCACAATCGTAAGCCCTGAAGGGTTATAATCACCATATACATCCACCCTCTGCCCTGGACGAAGCAGGGAGGTATCCGTGGCTGTTGCCCCTGTGTTCTCATCAAATACGATCCCTGATGCATGGAGTGTAACCGTAACCACCGTGCCACTGTTTTTGATCCGCATCTGGAATGTGGAGGAACTGACCACCTCGGTCACATCCCCCTTGACCTTTGCATACATCTGACTGAGTGCATTCAGCTCCCCTTCAGATTTAAACACAACCACTGCCGTAACCATGCCTGTCTGCGGGTCATATGTGAACTGTTTGGTATCAAAATCCAGTCCAAACGAGGTACTTCCCCCACCTGTCACGGTGAGACCCCCGCTCACCTCTATGACGTGCTGGGTGCCGGATGGCGAGAACCGTGCTATTATCGTCTGTCCTGCCTTATCGACCAGGGTTATCTCATTTACCACCGTTATCCTAACCGTGGTATATGTGCCTGATGGGAGTGTGGATGTATTAAGGAGTGCCCCAACACCTGAAAGCTCAAGGAGATTGAAAACCCTGCCCTGGGTGTCCTCATAAAGGGTATATTCTGACCCGCTGGTGTCAATAATGGTAACCTTCTGGATGGTGATCCATGCCTTATCAAAGTCCTGGCTTATATCATCTGTTATAAACACAGAGACCGTCCCTGCGTCAGTTGATACACCAGAACCACCACCTCCACCACAGGCTGCCAGGATCACACCTGTCAGGATGATGGATATCAATCTAAGCAACATTGTCCCTGCCTCCTTTCATCGTATAATGATTAACACGCCTCTCAGGGCCATGGTATTCGCCGCCATCGCCCCTTATCCTGTCCCTTCCGATAGTAACCCATCCCTCTGATCTGTGGAAGCCCTCTATGCTGCGCTCGGCAATCAGCCTGTCAAGAATAAAGGGTTTGACCATGTCATACCTGCCATCCCTGTATCTTATCCTTATAAGCATCCCCTACCCCTTACTTAAAGCCTTTGACAGTATGAGAGTATATCTATCGTATCCTTGTCAGAGAGTCCCTTATCAACTATCATCGACGGCATTGGTGAACCAGGATGCCCCCACCTTATCTTATGCAGTGTTTCCTGAGGATTCTCACGGGCAAGCCATCCAACCCCCTGGATGCCCTCTTTTTTACTCTTAAAATCGATATTTTTGCCATCCACACCATGACACACTGCACAATTAGCATTATACAGTTCCTTGCCCCTTTCAGGGTCTCCTTTCACAGAACCGTCCTGATTGATTATCTTCCTTAAATCGATCAGTCCATTCTTAATAAATTCCACAAGGGCCTCTATCTCCTGAGCCTTGAGATAGGGCGAGAAGTCATGTCTTCCCGCTTTGTCTGTCAGGGCCTTATAAATCTCTTCCCTACTCTTATCCTTCGCGCCATAGATACCCTTTATGCCTGTATAGTGAGGGCCCTTCCCATAACTGCCATCTCTACCTATATAATCCCATCCATGGCACTCTTTACACCTCCATGTAGTCTTACCGCTCTTTCTCCCTGCAGGAGGATAGAGAGGATGATTACCCTCAGGCTTTTTATCCACCAGCTTATACCATTTGTCATAGAGGAGCCCCCCGAGTTTCATGCCCTCAGGTTTCTGATGCCCTTCCAGCTCATGTGCATGGATGAATGAAAGACAATAAAGTGTCAGAAGACCTATTACGGCCAGGATCAACATTTTCCTCATATCTATTCCTCCTTTCTCAAACCCCTCCCTGATGGAGTGAGGTGAAAGGAGATGAACATTGTATCAAATCCTCACATCAGGGAGGGTGTGGATCTCTTTTTGGAGAGATTATATAAAAAAGAAGATTAAGAAATGATTAAGGAAGATCACCCTGTAGCCCCACGGGCAAATTCTCTCCTGACAAACTCTATCTCTTCATCACGGCTCTTCAGCCTTCCCTCAAGCCTTGCGTCAAGCAGTGATGTGAGTATCCTCTTGAACAGTGGCCCTGGGGTATAGCCCATCTCCTTAAGGTCATGCCCTGTAAGTGAGGGCCTGATATTCCTCAGTGTTGTGAGGTAGAGGGAGATTGCCTTCTTCTGCCTCTCATCTTCTGCCTTTGCCATTGTAAAGAGGATGGTCTGGATGCTCAGCGGCCTCAGTAGATGATAGATCCTCTTATTATCAATTCCCCCCTTCAACTCCGAAAGGGTCTTCCTCGCCTGTTCCACCCCCTCCAGCATCTCATCCCTCGCCTTTGGGGGCACAAAGAGCCTCTGGAGCAGCCTGACCCTCTCCTGCCTCTTCAGCTCATCGAGCATCGCCATCAGGAACAGGTGAGCACGGTTTACCTCCTCCTCAAAGAACTGGAGCTTGAACCAGGAGACCGTTTCCTCTATGGCCCTGAATGTCCTCTCAAGCCCCTTTGTCACCCTGATATTGGGATGGATAAACCTGAGAAGGTCAAGCTCTGCCAGCCTCTTGAGGGCCTTTATGGGATCTGTCTCCATGAATAAGAGGCTCAACTCGTCGTAGAGCCTTGTGCCTGAGAGCTTATCAAAGAGGTTGATCCTGACCGCTGTCCTTATCAGGTTTGTGGTGTGCTTGCTCAGCTTAAAGCCGAAACGCTCCGAGAACCTTATCGCCCTGAACGCCCTTGTCGGGTCTTCGATAAAGCTCAGGTTGTGTAGCACCCTTATGGTCTTCTCCTTTATATCCCTCTGTCCTCCAAAGAAGTCGATGAGCTTTCCAAAATCCTGGGGGTTCAACCTTATCGCCATGGTGTTTATGGTGAAGTCCCTCCTGTAGAGATCTCTTTTTATGGATGACATCTCCACGCGGGGGAGGGCTGCGGGGGTCTCATAGTACTCGGTCCTTGCGGTTGCAACATCAAACTTGAGAAAGTCTGTTATCACAACAGCGGTGCCGAACCTCTTATGGCTCCTCACCCTTGCACCGAGCCTCTTACCGAGCTCATGCGCAAAGGCTATGCCATCTCCCTCTATAACGATGTCTATATCAAGGTTCGCCTCGCCCCTGAGGAGGTCCCTCACCGAACCACCCACAAGATAGGCCTTAAAACCGAGGCCCTCTGCAACCTCTCCACAGAGCCTCAGGAGGTTGTATATCTCCTCAGGGAATTTCGATCTCATAAGGGAGTCCAGATTCTTACCAATAGACGGCCTCTCCGTGAGATGCTCTCCTGTTGTTATCCTCTCCCTTCTCAGGAGGCTCTCATACAGGGACCTCAGGAGGTCTGTGCGTGTTATTGCCCCGACTATCCTGCCTTTCTCTATCACGGGCATGAACCTCTGATTCTGCTCTATCATCAGGGCCTCGACCCTGCTTGCAGGGGTTGAGGGGGTCACGGTGGAGACATCGGTGCTACAGAACTCTGAGACCCTGCTCCTTGCAAAACCATGGAATATCGCCTTTTCAACCACCTCACGGGTGATGATGCCCCTATATAGGTCGTCTTTTAACACAGGCAGGACATTCACCCCGTACCTGGTCATCGTCTTCTCTGCCGTTGAGATGGTGCTATTCCAGGGGATGCACTTCACAGGGCTTGTCATGATATCCCTTGCGGTCTTTACAGGGTGTATCTTCTCCTTCAGTATGCTGAGAAGCCTGTCCTCTACCTCCTCGATCGTCCTGTCCCTCACAACCGCATATGAGGCAGCACGATGACCTCCTCCGCCAAATTCACCGAGTATCTCGGAGACATCAACCTCGGGGACATGACTCCTTGCTATTATATGCACCCTCTCCTCCATCATCATCACAAGGAAGAGGACATCCACATCCTCTATATCCCTCAACTTATGGGCAAGATACGCCACATCACCTATATAGCTCTCCCTTGAGGCCGTGGCTATCTTCACCCTTATGTCGTGTATCACATAGTCCCTTGAAGAGTGGATCAGCTCGTTGAGGAGCTCTATCTCCTCTGCCCTCAGCTCCCTCGTGATAAAGCCCGAAACCACCTTGAGGTTGGCCCCCTTCTTGAGGAGGTAGGCGGCTGCAAGGAGGTCTCTTGGTGTGGTGGTCGGAAATGTCAGTGAGCCTGTCTCCTCGTATATACCCATGGCAAAGAGTGTTGCCTCCTCAGGCGTTATCTTCAGCCTCTTATGCTGGAGCATCTCTGTCAGCAGGGTTGTGGTCGCACCAACAGGCTCGATCACCTCCTTTGAGCCCTTTATGTTCCCCCTGGTTGATGGATGATGATCATATATGTGTATCTCCACATCCCCCTTCTGCAGGAGACCTGAGAACGGCCCTATCCTCTCAGGCGCCCTCACATCAACCAGTATCAGCCTCCTGACCTCCTTCAGATCGATCTCCTTCAACCTCTTCAGGTCGAGCCTCAGGTGTGATGCCTCGATAAACTCCCTGACACTCCTCTCCTGTGAGCCTGGAAAGACGATAACCGCTTCAGGATACAGCTTCTTAGCAGCGACCATGGAGGCAAGGGCATCAAAGTCCGCGTTCAGATGAGTGGTGATGACATCCATAGCTTTCAGGATACAGGATGGAAAGGGGTTGTTGCAAGAGAAATTGATAAGTTTATGTGATTAGAAAATAAGATTTTTTTATTTGACCTTGTCTTCCCTATTGTATTAATATTGCAGATTCCAATATATAAAAGCCCGAGAAACAACCTTCATCCAAAATTTAAAAAATAAAAAAAGGAGGGTGAAATGAGCGGAAAGTACAAGACCCCGATGCTTGACGAGCTTGAGAAGGGGCCGTGGCCGAGTTTTGTCACCGAGATCAAGAAGGCGGCAAAGAAGAGTGACATGGCTGAGGATGAGCTGGGCCAGCTTGAGAAGTCCTACAATACAAAGCGCGGATACTGGAAACACGGTGGCATCGTCGGTGTCCTTGGATATGGAGGTGGTGTCATAGGCAGATACTCCTCCCTTCCAGAGGAGTTTCCTGGTGTTGCCCACTTCCATACTGTCAGGGTGAACCAGCCGAGCGGATTCTTTTACACCACAAAGGCACTGAGGGAGATATGCGACATCTGGGATAAGTATGGAAGCGGCCTGACAAACCTGCATGGCTCCACAGGTGACCTGGTCCTCCTCGGGACAAAGACCGAAAACCTTGAGGCCGTGTTCGCAGAGCTCTCATCCCGTGGCTGGGACCTGGGCGGTTCAGGCTCTGCCATGAGGACGCCAAGCTGCTGTGTCGGCATGGCAAGGTGTGAATGGGCCAATATCGACACAATGGACCTCTGTAACGAACTCACCCAGTACTATCAGGATCAGCTACACAGACCCGCATTCCCCTATAAATTCAAGATAAAGATCTCAGGCTGTGCCTGTGACTGTGTGGCAGCGATAGCCCGTGCAGACCTCTCCATTATCGGCACCTGGAAGGACAGCATCCAGATAAACCAGGACGAGGTGAGGAAGTATGCCGAGGCAGGGCTTGACATCCAGAAGGAGATCGTTGACATGTGCCCAACCCAGTGCATGTACTACAATCCCGAGGACAAGACCCTGAAGATCGCTGACGCCGAGTGTAACAGGTGCATGCACTGTATTGCAAAGATGACAAAGGCCCTGAGGCCCGGTAAGGAGAAGGGTGCCACACTCCTGGTTGGAAGTAAGGCACCGATAGTCGTGGGCTCTCTCCTCTCATGGGTGATCGTGCCGTTCATGAAGCTCACGCCACCATATGATGACCTCAAGGAGCTCATAGATAAGATGATAGAGTGGTGGGATGACAATGCAAAGCCCAGAGAGAGGATCGGTGAATTGATCGAGGCAAAGGGCATGAGGGCATTCCTTGAGGCAATAGGCGTGCCACCAATGCCACAGCAGGTCAAGGAGCCAAGAAAGGATCCATTCTTCTTCTGGGCTGAGAGTGATTTTAAGAAATAATTTAAAGGATATAAAAGGAGGTAAGAGATGGCTTTACCAGAGAGAAAGACAGACATAGGACCACCACATTATGAGCAGTTTTTACCACCTGTCATAAAGAAGAACTATGGAAAGTGGCTGTATCACGAGGTGCTGAGCCCTGGCACGATGAAGCATGTCGCTGAGAGTGGTGATGAGATATACACCGTCAGGGTTGCCTCTCCAAGGCTATTGAGCACCGACTCGATCCGTGATATATGTGAGATCGCCGATAAGTATTGCGACGGCTATCTCCGCTTTACAACGAGGAACAACATCGAGTTTCTGGTCTCTGACAAGAGCAAGTTAGATCCCCTTGTGAAGGAGCTCAAGGAGAAGAACTACACCATCGGTGGTATCGGCCCGAGGGTGAGCAACATCGTGCATACACAGGGATGGGTCCACTGTCACAGTGCGTGCACAGACGCATCAGGGCTTGTCAAGTCCATAATGGATGAGCTCTATGAGTACTTCACAGAGAAGGAACTGCCGAACAAGGTGAGGCTTGCTGTTGCCTGCTGTGTCAATATGTGTGGTGCGGTTCACTGCTCTGACATAGCGATTGTTGCCGTGCACAGAAAGCCCCCTGTTGTTGACGACGAGAATGTCCCGAAGCTCTGTGAGATCCCGACGACCGTGGCGTCATGTCCAACCGCTGCCATAAGGCCCAACCCGAAGACGAAGTCCATCATCATCAACGAAGAGAGGTGCATGTACTGCGGTAACTGCTTCACGGTGTGTCCTCCCATATCGATCCATAATCCTGAGGAAGACGGTGTCGCAATAGTGGTTGGCGGTAAGGTCAGCAACCTGAGGAGCGACCCCAAGTTCTCAAAGCTCGCAATCCCGTTCTTCTACAATGATCCTCCAAGGTGGCCAAAGGTTGTCCAGGCGGTAAAGAACATCCTTGAGACATATGCGAAGCATGCAAGGAAGCACGAGAGGGTAGGCGAGTGGGTAGAGAGGATTGGCTGGGAGAGGTTCTTCTCTCTCACCGGCATTGAATTCACATTCCAGCACATCGACGACTTCACCTTTGCAAGGGACACATTCAGGACATCTGCTGCATTCAAGTTTTAAACACCGTGAGGGGGCCCTGCCCCCTCACAAAAATATCAAGAAGGGGGTGGAGATATGGAACAGGCTGAACTCCAGGAAAAGATATATGAATTCATGCAGAAGATGAAGGGGAAGAAAAAGCTAAAAGAGAAGGACATCATCAAACATATCTCCGGCGAGACAGGCGAGGATAAGGATGTCGTGAAGAAGGCCCTCAGGGCAATGATCGATGAGGGAAGGCTGATGTACTCCTATGGTGGTGGCGCCAGCTCTGTCGAGATACCGAGCGAGGAATACCTCAGGGAGAAAGGGCTTATAAAATAACCATACTTGAGTCTCACAGTCATTAAGTGTTAAAGTGGAGGATGACCCCTCAGACTCCAGACACTTAATGACTGGATGACTCATACCATTACACATAGATTACCCCCTTGTAACCCGTTGGTGAAGGGCATCATCCTCTCAGGCCTGAGAGGGGGAAGTGGTAAGACCATCCTCTCAATCGGCCTCATTACACTCTTTAAAAGCAGGGGGCTCTCCGTCGTCCCGTTCAAAAAGGGGCCTGATTATATTGACGCCGGCTGGCTCGCAAAGGCAGCAGGGCATGAGTGTTATAACCTTGACCTCTTCATGATCCCCCCTGAAAGGATCATCCACTCCTTTCTATCCCGAACCCGATCATCAGACATAGCGATAATCGAGGGCAACAGGGGGCTCTATGATGGCATGGATCATCAGGGGACATACAGCACCGCAGAGCTATCCAAGCTCCTTGGATGTCCTGTGCTTATCATCATTGACTGCACAAAATCAACCACCACCCTGTCTGCGATGGTCATGGGATGCCAGGGCTTTGACCCTGATGTAAGGATAGCAGGGGTGGTGCTCAATAATGTGGCAAACCCCAGGCAGGAGGCCGTGATAAGGAAGGCAATATCCGAGAGGTGCGGTATACCCGTGCTTGGCGCCATCCCGAGGCTTAAGGCCAACCCACTGCCAGAAAGGCACATGGGCCTCACCCCTTTCCATGAGCATAAAGAAGTAGAGGAGGCCATCTATAGGATAGAAGGGCTTGCCAGGAGGCACATAGATATCGATGCGATACTCAGGATAGCAGAGCATGACTCACAGGGCATAGAATATATACACACCACAGAAGAACCGCAATCTGCAACCCATAACCCCCGATCCCCAAGGATCGGAGTGATCAGGGACTCTGCATTCCAGTTTTATTATCCTGAAAACTTAGAGGAGCTCAAAAGGATGGGCGCAAGGATCATAGACGTCAGTGCCCTCAATGAGAGGACCATGCCCCCCATCGACGCCCTCTACATAGGCGGTGGATTTCCCGAGACACATGCATTGAGGCTCTCCGAAAACGAGGAATTCAGGCGATCGCTCAGGGCCGCCATAGAGGAGGGCCTGCCGGTCTATGCCGAATGTGGAGGACTGATGTACCTTGGAGAATCCCTCATCATTGACTCAAGGACATACCCCATGGTCGGCGTATTCCCCCTCACATTCAGGCTTGAGCAGAGGCCACAGGCACACGGATATACCATAGTTGAGGTTAAGAGAGAGAACCCCTATTTCCCCACAGGGACAACCCTGAAGGGCCACGAGTTCCATTACTCCCATGTGGTCAATGCACCATGGAAGGACTGTTATTTCGCCTTCAGACTGGAGAGGGGCAGGGGTATCAAGGACGGCATGGACGGGATATGCTACAGGAATGTCCTCGCCACCTACACCCACCTCCACGCCCTCGGAAGCCCTGAATGGGTAGAGGGTATGATAAAGGCTGCAACAGGATACGCAGAAAAGGAGACACAACCGAATTAGTGGAAGCATTATTTGTAAGCTGTCTATCCACACGGAAGATCAGTAGAGTACTTGAGGTACTATATGGGATGAAGATGTCACCCCAGACGGCATCCCGATTAGCTGAAGTAGGCACAGAAGAG
>MTOQ01000077.1 GCA_002011735.1 Nitrospirae bacterium JdFR-81
AGATGCCCTACCTTAAAACCTGCAAGTGTTCCAAGGGCATTACCCTGGTGGGCAATGTATGCCTGGCGAATTGTGAGATCGCCAATCTTTGCATTACCTTCTTTATAAAGACCTGTAGCACCAGAACCGCCATGTTTATCAGCACCCCATGTGTAAGTATCGTTTGTTGCCCCGCCTGTCTCAATCTCGACAACACCCATGGTATTCGGTGAGACCGTGGCCTTCACCTTCAATCTCACACGACCATCATAGGCTGCCTTCTCGTTGTCATTATCGCTATCGAAATCGGTGTCTGCATACTCACCCCTGAACCTCATTGAACCACTGATCTCGATCATCGCCTTCTTTGCCTTCACTATGGTAGGCTGATACTCAAAGCCACCAGCCTTTCCATGAAGGGCGAAGGCAGAGGAACCAACACCAACTACAAGCAAAGCACTTAAGAATACAATCAGAAACCTTCTCATTCAAACACCCTCCTTTTCTTCAAAAATTATTTTAGTTTTAATCTTACTATACTATTAGATTTAACTTTTGTCTTCTATCAATCACCCCCTTTTCTTAAAAATTTAAGAAGTAAAATTCCATTACCCACCTTTACACTTTCTCTCTCTAAGCAACCCAGCAGCTTGGTGACATTTATACCATCTAATCCATTACTTTGTCAAGACGAATCCAATAAATATAACTTAACACTTTACTTATTAGCAATAAACAGGCCAGATATATGGTTGACCCTCCTTAGCTGCACCTAAATAATTAAAAATCAATAACTTACAGCCACATGCCGATCCTCTCCTATGGTATCTCACATATATAGGGGTGTGTTTTTTATACCATTCTGTTGAGGCAAAAAGGACTCAGTCGGCCTCAACCCTGTAAACCAGGTCGTGTTCCCTCACATAATCCTTTACTTTTAATCCAACTGTCTGACCCTTTTCTGCCCTTTCAACAGGCCTGTGCTCTATCTGCATGGATTCAATCTTTTGCTCAAAGTCGGTTGTATGGCCCTTGATATGTATTGTGTTACCAACCTCAAGGAAATCGGTCACCTCAACCGCCGCAACCCCAATGGCCTTATAGTAGTGGGTCACCCTCCCTGCCAGCACCTCCATCTCATGCCTCCTTTCTTTCTGCCTCCTCCTTCTTTTCTTTATATACCTCTGTTATACTTGTGACCTTTATCCCTGCAGACTGAAGGGCCTTCTGTATGTCAACCGCCTTTGCATCTTTGACCTTGAGAATATAATTAACGTCCATAATATCCCTCCTTCCCAGATAGTCTTTTTTTGACCCCTGCCCAAACAAAGGCTGAGATGTACCAAAAGGTCTTCATAATTCTATCAATATCATATGTCTAAATCAAGAGATAATCCCCTAAAAATGTCTTAGCAAGTATAATAAAATAATAAACTATGAAGAATGAGGATATAATCATTCCTGTTGAAAGGATAAAGACGATCCGACAGGGGATAATCGCACTTTTAAGAGAAGATACCCTTTCAGCCAAGGAATTATCATCAAGGATCGGCATATCCGAAAATGAGGTATTTGAGCATATCAGCCACATCCAGAAAAAGAAGGGGCTTAAAGTTATCATAAATCCTGCAAAATGCAGAAAGTGTGGTTTTGTCTTTAAAAGAGAAAAAGATCTAAAAGGCCTGGCAGATGTCCTATGTGTAAGGGGGAGCATATAGAAGAACCATTATTCTTTATAAAAGGAGACAAAGGGTTATGAAGGGCTTTCAAAGTCAAGACCTGAATTTCAGCAGGGAGTTCAGGGACAACGCTGACATATATGTGATTGAAAGAGAGAGACTTCTTGGAATAATGAAGTCCTTTTACAGGCATCATTTCAAAGGCAGAAGGAATATTTCAGTCCTTGACCTTGGATGTGGGGATGGAATAGTTGTCCATGAGATTCTTTCTCTTCCTGTTTTTGAACCAAGAGGTAGAATTGTGTTATTATTTTGTGTAGATATATGTGTAATATAATGTGTGGGGGCAAGGCATGCCAACAAATCTTGCGATTGATGACAAACTCTTAGAGGAGGCACAGAAGATAGGAGGCTTCAGAACCAAGAAGGAGACCGTAAACGAGGCACTGAGAGAATTTATAAGCAGGCGCAAAAGGAAAGAAGTCTTGAAGTTCTTTGGAAAGGTGGAAATGATAGAGGATTATGACTACAAGAAGGACAGAAAGAGAAGATGAGGATAATCGTTGACACTTCAGTATGGTCTCTTGCATTGATAAGGCAGTCTGCCACTAAAAATAAAGAGTCCCTGGAGCTCAAAAGTTTGATTGAAGACGGGGAGGAGATATATCTGCTGGGCATTATTCTTCAGGAACTCCTTCAGGGTATAAGAAAAAAAGAAACCCTTGACAGCCTCAGCAGCCATCTCAACCATTTTCCAATAATAGAACCCACGAGAGAGGATTATGTGGAGGCCGCTGAGTTGAAGAATACCCTTATGAAAAAAGGCATTCAAGTTAGCACAGTAGATGCACTCATTGCCCATGTAGCAATTGCCTATAACTGTCTTCTTTTTACCACCGACAGAGACTTTCAATACATAGAAAAATATACAGAACTTAAGTTGTTGAGGTATTGAAAGGGGGAGAAACTGCCCTTCAGGACATTTATAATAACAATTCTGTCTCTGCTTTTCCTTAACTGTTCGGCCACTGAAGGACTCCTTCACCTATTTAAGTCCACTGACCGATTCAGACCTCTTGAGGCAGACTCAAGGGTTCTGTACGAGAAAGGTTCCGGAGACTTTGCCATTGAGGTAGCAAAGGTGCTTCCAGAGGCTATAAACAGGGTGGAGCAAAGACAATACAATCACTTTCTCAGGCCCGTAAGGGTTTATGTCTGTAGCAGCAGAGAGAGTTTCAGGGACATGACAGGAAGGGATGTGAGGGCACTTACATACAGAGATGCCATCTTTCTTTCACCACAGTTGATGAAAGATATTGATACACTATCTGGACTGCTTACCCATGAACTTTCCCATCTGTTGATTGGTCAGTATGCCGGTATGCTTGCAGGGGCAAAGATGCCTTCCTGGTTTGTTGAAGGACTTGCTACCTATGTGTCGGATGGTGGAGGGGCAGAGGATGTGACAGACATGGAGGCCATACAGGCCATACTCAGTGGAAGACATTTTGTTCCAGAACAGGAGGGTGGCTTCATATTTCGGAAGACAGCCAGTTCCTTTGGGCTTCGGCCTCACATGTTTTACCGTCAGGCTGCCCTTTTTGTCTCATTCCTGAAGGCGCATGATGAGATGGCATTTAAGCGCCTTCTGTCCTGTATTTATAGGGGTAGAGGTTTCAAGGATGCCTTCAGGGATTCTTACAGTGTTGGCATTGATATCCTCTATCAGGAGTTTGTTGTAAAATTGAATGAAAGATAACGGAAATAAAGGACAACATTTATGGACTTCTCAAAGATAGCCACTGACTACGACAAAAGGGCCCTGGTGCAGGCATCTGCTGGCGAGAGACTACTTACCCTCCTTGAGATAAAAGACACCGAGGATGTCCTTGACCTTGGCTGTGGCACTGGCAGCCTTACAGCAAAGATCAGAAACATGACCCGAAACCAGAGATACTATGATGTTAAGATTGACAGAGATTATATAGAGAGATTCAGGAAGATTGTTAAGGATAGTTTTCAGCGTCAGGCAGGTCCAGACGGCAGGGTTAATCCTGTATTTAACAGGCTTTATATTATCGGACAACGCAGGAAGGGATTGAAGAGATGAGGAAGCCTGAGGGGCACACACTTTAGGAAAGATCGCAAAGGGTGCAGGCCTGAAATCCCTGGACTTGTAGTTCCTGTTCCATCCTGCTTTTAACCTGCCAGCGTATAAGCACAATTCTATTCGTTCCTTGACAAAATCCTCCTGTTCAGTATATTCTGAAATATCATAATGTGCTGAATAGGAGGAATGGATATGGGGAAGAGAAAGCAATGCTGTAAAGCAGAGCCTAAGATCATGGTTGACTTCAGGGTTGAGGCACTGGTGAGTGTGGATGCAAGGGGGCAGATGGTATTACCAAAAGAATTGAGGGACAGAGCGGGTATCCGGGCAGGGGACAAACTTGCCCTGGTCAGCTGGATTGTAGAGGACAGGGTCTGCTGTCTTGGTATTGTAAAGCTTGATGAACTTACTGATATGCTCAGGGAAAGACTTGGGCCGGTGCTCAAGGAAATGAGATGAAGGAGGGATGTCATGAAAGGGCTAAAAAAGATTATAGGTTGCTGTGGCCTGAAAGAGTCCACAGAGATAGCACCTGAGACAGACTCCCTGAGAGGTGCCATAAGGGCAGGCTACGGGGCATTGGCTAAGGGCGAGGGAGCAGGTTGTGGCTGTGCAGGCGCTGACCTGAAGAGTCTTACCGAGTTAATGGGATATTCTAAGGATGAGTTAACAACACTACCAGAAGGTGCTGACATGGGCCTTGGCTGTGGCAATCCTGTGGCCATTGCCTCATTAAGGCCTGGTCAGACGGTGCTTGACCTTGGCTCAGGAGGTGGGATTGACTGTTTTCTTGCTGCCAGAAAGGTCGGACCTTCTGGACAGGTAATTGGAGTTGATATGACCCCTGAGATGGTCCTCAGGGCAAGGGAGGCTGCCAGAAAGAATGGATTTACCAATGTTGAATTTCGCCTTGGTGAGATAGAGCATCTGCCTGTTGCAGACTCATCGGTAGATGTAATAATCTCAAACTGTGTGATAAACCTCTCTCCTGACAAGAGGCAGGTCTTCCGTGAGGCTTACAGGGTGTTGAGACCAGGGGGAAAGCTCTGTGTAAGTGACATCGTGGCATTGAAGGAGCCTCCAGAGCAGATGAAAAAGGATCTGGTGCTTCTTACTGGCTGTGTTTCAGGTGCTCTGAGGATGGATGAACTAAAGAGCATAATTAAGGGGGCAGGCTTTACCGGGGTGAGAATCACCATCAATGAAAGAAGCAGGGACTTTATCAGCCAGTGGTTTCCTGGCAGGGAGGTGGAGGAATATATAGCATCTGCCTATATAGAGGCAACTAAATCTTAGCGAGTTTATATATGAAAAAGGCACTTAACAGAGAAATGGTTAGATCCATTTATGATCGTACTGCCAGTAGATATGACAGGTTGCATGGTTTTCTCACTGGAGGCTCTGATGATAGAGGCAGAAAACTGCTTGTGGATACAACCGTAAAGGCAGGTAACTGTGTTCTTGATGCCGGAGGAGGCACTGGCACAACTGCCATTTATGCAGCGCGGAAGGCTGGAAAAGACGGCGCAGAATCCTGAGGTCAGGATTGAATTTGAGAAGTCTCCATAAATCTCTTAAAGGCAATGCCTGCATATTTGTAGATAAAGCACAGAAGGTTCCTGAATTGTTTGATGCAATTCAATATATAATCGATGAAAAAATGGCAAAGCTTATTATTACCGTCTCTTCAGCCCGTAAGCTCAGGAGAAAGGGCGTAAATCTTCTGCCTGGGAGGGTGAAATCTTACAGGCTGGCCCCTTATTAAAAATAAAGGGAGAAGTTTTAAATATTTCAGAACACATTCAAAGGGCTTATTTGCTGGAGAAAGACATGACATCAAACAATATGCCATTTTAAACAGCTTTTTAAAGGAAGCGATGAAATCGTGATTCTATTTTTACTTATCGTCACCTCTTTTCAATACTATCACAACATTAGGTGTAGAAAATGATCTCTCTTTTATGCTTTCAGGCGTACCCTCTATGATCCTTTCATCAGAATAACCGAGCCTTTCACAGACATACATCTGGATTGAGAATTTACTGTTTGCAATTGACGATTGGATTATAGATGCGATTCTGGAGGGTGTGTTTACTCGGTCTGTCAGGATACCGAGCTTATGATGTCTTTCTATGAGCATGGGGATATCTTCAACCTCATATTCAAGTCTTCGCCTCCTGTCTGGATCAGGACCACCGTGAAGGCTGATCAGAAAGGCATCTCCCCAGGGCTCTTTTATTCGGGAGAAGGCCACCTGGATACTGGAAAGATCAGGAATGATCTCTACATTATCTCTTCCTAATTCCTGGACGATCCTTCTCCCGATACCAAAGAACATTGGATCACCCTCTGCAATCAAGACAATCAGTGATTCAGGCCGATGGATCTTTGATTTTATAAACTCGATCGTCTCATCTACATTATCTATGAGTTTAATTCTCTCCTCCACCTGTCTGTATTCATCGTATCTCCTGAAGACATCATCGAGTCTTTTATTAACAAGCACGTAATCGGCCCTCAGGAGCATCCCCTTTGCCTCCTGATCAAGAGGCCTGAACCCAATGCCTATGACATAAAGCCTACCCATCATACTTTATATCCGGTATCACTGCCTCTTTCATCTCTCAATTCTCGTGCAGTAGAGTTTCTGGTATGAATCAAGCCCAATCAATCTGAGGATAAAACATATATCAACCTCTCTACGGAGGATATCTGCCCATTTATTAATGGCCTCATCCCGCAGTTTATCATACCTACATACCACATCAAGTGGCTCCAGTCCTTTCCGTAGTCTGATGGAGTTGAGAATTGCCCTCCTTAAATGATCATTGTCGAAGATTCCATGGATATAGGTTCCCCATACATTGCCCCTTAGAGAACCATCCTTAACATCCGATGGTCCTGACGCATGATCTGTGGTGCGTGAGATATTGAATAATCCGATATCTCCCGTGGTTCTGCCCATGTGGATCTCATAGCCCTTTATAGAAGGAAAAATGGAAGAAGCAAGATGGAAGACCCCTTCTGTTCTCCATCTTCCATCTTCCATTATCATCTCTGCCCTCACCTGAGAGGTTGTCTTCGTGGTCTCAAGGGTCGTCTCTATATCCAGGAGGCCCATACCCTCAATCTCTCTTATCTCGCTCTCCACACCATGGGGATCACAGATCCTCATGCCAAGCATTTGATATCCACCGCAGATACCTATAAGGGGTGTACCTCTCTTTACAGCTGACTTTATCCATTCCTCTACGCCATATTCCCTCAAGAACAGCAGATCGCTTACTGTATTCTTTGACCCAGGCAATATTAGCAGATCTGCGGTATTGATATCTTCCTTTCTAAGAGAGTAGATGAGGTCCACATCAGGTTCGTAGAGAAAGGGATCAAAGTCTGTAAAGTTTGATATATACCGAAGCTTGAGAACGACTATCTTTAGGGGTCTGATCTCTTTAAAGTGTTCAGACTGTTTAAGGCGCTCAAGAGGGATACCATCCTCTTCGTGTAACCCCAGATCACCATAGTAGTTAATCACACCTATCACTGGTCTGCCTGTCTTCTCCTCTATCATCCTGAGGCCGGGACGGAGTATATCTATATCTCCCCTGAATTTATTAATAATAAAGGCCCTTATATAATCCGCATCAGATCCTTCTTTATTGCTCACACAATCTTGAACCTTTGAACCTTTGAACACTCCTGAACAATCTCTTAACAATTCCAGCGTCCCATAAAGTGATGCGAAGACCCCTCCCCTGTCTATATCACCGACGAGTATAACCGGGGCATCTGCATATCGTGCGATCCTCATATTCACTATCTCCTCTTCCATCAGGTTGATCTCTGCTGGACTGCCTGCCCCCTCAACCACAATGAGTTCATATTCTTTAGAGAGCCTATCATAGGCTGTTCTAACTGCCTCCCATGCCTTGTCCTTAAAGGCATAATAATCCCTGGCTTTCATATTTTTATAAACCCTGCCATTGAGTATCACCTGACAGCCTGCTTCACCGGTAGCCTTCAGGAGTACGGGATTCATATCCACAGAGGCCTCGGTTCTCGCTGCCTCTGCCTGCAGTGCCTGTGCACGACCTATTTCTCCACCTTCTTTTGTAATAAATGAATTCAATGCCATATTCTGGGCCTTAAAAGGAGCTACCTTTATGCCCAGATCACTAAATATCCGACATAGACCTGCCACAATCAGGCTCTTCCCCGCACCTGAACACGTTCCCTGAATCATGAGGGCCTTTGACATAGTGCCAGATTGTTCAATAAATGTTTAAAAATTGCTCAAAATAGTTTTATTTAAACTTATCCCCTTTAAAACTGCTGGTCTTTATAGCACTAATAAAATTGTTGAGTTTTACAGAGATGGTTCTGGATAGAGATAGCAGAGTGTTATGTTCCTCACTGGATATATATTCCTGATCAAGTGCTATATAGAGATGGGATCGAACCTCTCCACATGAACTCTTTGCAATATAAAGAAAATGCAGTAGTTCCTTGTTACTGCCCCTCTCGTATCCCTCAGCTATGTTAGACATTATAGAGGCAGAGGCCCGTCTGATTTGATTTACCAATCCGAGATCTTTTGAAAATCGAGGTCTTCTTGTAACCTCATAAATATATCTTGTTAATTCCCGTGCTAATTGCCACACCTCAAGGTCTTCAAAATTCTGCGATCCCATGTTATCAACCTATTATATTTGTTATCCTGAAAGCAGAAACCAGCCTGAACCACCTTGAACTGTCTTGAACTCTTTTTTTGAACCTATCTTGAACTATGTTGAACTATCTTAAACTATGTTGAACTATCTTGAACTATGTTATTAAACCACATTTAAAGCTTTCACTACCGGATACCCGTCATGGAAATCTATTATATTCAGACATGCGTAGTCCTGCTCAATTCTGAATATATTCTCCAGTGGCATGCCGAGTAATTCACAGAGTATGATTCTGTTTACCCCCCCATGTGCCACTATAGCAATGGAAGAAGGAAATCTTTTGTCTTCCATTTTCCTTCTTCCATCTTCCATTATCCTTTTCATTGCCCTCATAACCCTTCTCCTCACCTCTATGGTGCTTTCTCCTCCTGGTGGGCTATGTTTCAGGGGATTCTCTGCCCATGCCCTGAAGGCATCTGGCCATCGCTCTTCGATCTCGTCAAAGCTCATACCCTCCCACTCACCAAAACTCCTCTCCCTCAGGTCTCTGAGGACTATGGGTTTAAGTCCAAAGGCTCTTGCAATTATCTCCGCGCTCTGTAGGGCCCTGCTGAGATCAGAACAGTAAACCGCCATTAACCGTGGTTCAATATTGTCCAACCCTGAACTATTTTGAACAATCTTGAACCACCTTAAACTATCTTGAACTATATAACGCGACAATTCTTCTATCTGCCTGACACCCTTCTCTGATAATGGTATATCGAGGTGGCCCTTATACCTCCTTGGGCTGGCATCCTCCGTCTCTCCATGTCGTATCAGATATATCCTCACATCCATATTACACTCATCAATAACACAAGAATTGTGCCTACTTCATACATTGCTCCAAAAGAATCACCCGTTACTCCACCGATAACCCTTTTGAAGAACCATGCAGATAAAAAGGAAAAGACATACATAACCGGAAGAATTAGTGCAAAGTAAAGAATAAGAGGTTGCACCTGATGAGTAAATATATACGCCCCATAAAGGCTCAGTATTGCGATAAGGCTTGCCACGATCACCTCTCTTGTACCTGTATGTGAGGTGAAGATCTGGCCAAGCCCCTCTTTCTTTACCGCAACACTATAGAATGCAAAGACCACCATTGACCACCTTGCTATTACAGGGGATAGGAACAAGATACTGCATCTTACGCCTACCTCGGTAAATAAAAGGACTTCTCTTATAAACACATATCTAAGCAGTATGTCAAGCACTATGGCCACCACCCCTGCCACCCCAATGGTACTGTCCTTCATGATAGAGAGTCTCTTATCTTTGTCTCCACGAGAGGCGATCGCATCAAATGTATCCGCGAGTCCATCCATATGTAATACTCCATTCATGAGTGTCAGTACTGTAACTATAAGTGCAGCTGTAGTCTCTGGAGTGAAGATCTGCAGGAGGGAGACACAGAGGACTGCCAGTATTATACCTTCAAATATTCCTACAACAGGAAAGACCGCTGTGGTCTGTCCCATCTCCTTCTCAGAAACTCTACCTGTCTCCCTGAGAGGGATGATTGTAAGAAATTGAAGAGCAAGCAGTATTCTTCTTGTTAATACTTTCACTTTTTTGAAACTATTTAACTACGAGAGTTTTCCTCCGATACTTCTGCCTCCTCAAAGGTGGCCATCTCCTTGTATATCTTCATCCCAGCCTCTATTATGAGCATGGCAAGGGCGGCACCTGTGCCTTCACCAAGCCTCATGTCAAGATCAAGGATAGGTCTGAGCCCTATCCTCTCAAGCTGAGCCCTGTGGCCAATCTCCTGAGATTGATGAGAGGCAAACATATAATTTACTGTCCTGGGCTCTATTGCATGGGCAATGAGGGCACCTGCAGTAGAGATAAAACCATCTACGACAACAGGGATCCTCCTTGCAGAGGCACCTATTATTAACCCAGCAATGCCTCCGATCTCTGCACCCCCAACCTTTGCAAGGACATCTATTGGATCGGAAGGATCAGGCCTGTTAATTGAGATGGCATCTCTTATAACCTCTACCTTGGTTTTAAGGGCATCATCACCGATCCCTGTGCCCCTGCCTGTTATCTCTTCAACCTCCCTGCCGGTAAGGACTGCTGTGATAGCGCTGGATGGTGTGGTATTGGCAATACCCATATCTCCTGTACCAAATATCTTGTATCCCTTATCAGCGTACTCCTCTGCAAGACCGATACCAACCTCTATGCACTCCTCTGCCTCTTTACGGGTCATGGCAGGACCCCTCCTTATGTTCTTTGTTCCATGAACCACCTTGCGTGAGACAAAGCCCTCTGCCTTCAGGTCACTGAAGTCGTGATCTACTCCTATATCAACCACCACCACTTCTGCCCCTGCATGCCTTGCAAGTACGTTTATACCTGCACCACCATTTATAAAGTTCAACACCATCTGTTGAGTCACTTCCTTTGGAAATGCTGAAACTCCTTCCTCAGCCACCCCATGATCTCCTGCAAAGGTAAAAACCACCTTTCTATCAAGACTGGGGAAGAGATCACCTGTAATACCCACTAACTGCCTTGCAATCTCCTCGAGCCTCCCAAGGCTTCCCCTGGGCTTTGTAAGACTGTCAAGCCTCTGCTGAGCCTTATTAAGAAGGGCTTCATCAATCTCACCAATCCTCCCACAAACATCTCTCAAGTCCATTATTATCTCCTCCTTTCAGAAAATTTTATTAACCCTCAAGACACCTTGAACTATTTTGAACTACCTTGCACCACCATTTTGAACTACCTTGAATCACCTTCACAAAGGCCTTACTTTATCCTAACTGCTATCCCTGAGACCATCAGGTACACTTCATCTGCCACCTCTGCCACCTTCTGATTCAGGGTACCTGCAATATCCCTGAAGCGTCTTGCCATCTCGTTATCAGGCACAATACCCATACCAACCTCATTGGATATAATGAACAGGCTCAAGTTATTCAAATCCTTTAAGCAGTCAATAAACTTCTCTATCTCCCTCTTCCATTTTCCATTTTCCATCTTCCTTTCCTTATCTTCCATCATCAAATTACTCACCCACATGGTAAGGCAGTCGATGATGATGACCTCATAGCTGGTCCTGATTGTCTTTAAGGTCTCTATGATCCTCAATGGTTCTTCAAAGGTATCCCATTCGCCTCTTCTCTGTTCCCTGTGCAACTCTATCCTCTGTTTCATCTCCTCATCAAGGGCCCTGGCAGTGGCAATAAATGCCCTTCTGCCCTTTATTGATAGGGCCTTCTTCAGGGCAAAGGAGCTCTTACCGCTCCTTGCCCCTCCTGTGATAAAGATGATTTTACTCATTGCCCCTTTAACCTGAACGATATGGGCACCTCGATTATACTCTCTATATAAGGGAAAGGGCCTGCCCTCCTGATTATCCTTATGGCTCCCCTATCAAGTATCTCTGAACCTGAACTCCTCGTGATCTTTATATCCTCTGGAAGTCCAGCACTATTAATCCTGAAACTCACATAAACAACCCCCTCGATCCCCCTCTTTCTTGCCACAACAGGATAGACTTTTGCCCTTTCGATAGAGCTCCTGATTAATTCGACTATCTCTGCTGGTGTGGTGACCTCCCCTCCTCTGTCCCCCCCGATCAGTGGAGGGCTCACCTCATTGATGGAAGAAGATGATAACAGCTCCCCTCCTTCCATAACAGGGTCTCTTCCTGGATTCTCTTTGCCAGGGCCCTCCCTTACTGTATCAACTGCTTCTCCATCAAGGGCTTGCCTTATGGTCTCGTCTGCTATCTTGTTGGTCTCTTTTTTCGCCTCCTGTGTTATCTCTGTCTTCTTCGGCAGGGCTGTTGTTGCCTTCTTTTTATGTTCAATCCTGTCATGCTTTGGTGCCAGTGACCTTCTCACCCTGACAGGAGCCTCTGCCTTTTTTTCATTCAGACTATCTATAAGCCTAACAATCACTATTGTCCTGTCATGGGCCTTACTGCTGCCACCTGCCCTAAGGTTAAAGGACAGCAGGATGGCAGCAGTAAAGACACACATGTGCATGAATAAAGACAGCAACAATGTCTTCCTTAATTCCATCCTTCTACATCCTGACCTTCACACCTGCAAAGGCCGAGATCCCTGGCGTGTTATAGCCTGCTGCTGTTTCATAATCCTCATCAAGGAGGTTATCGATCCTTGCGAAAAGCTCGATATTATCCATAATCCTGTAACCACCGCTCAGGTTTACAAGTGAGTAAGAGTCAAGCTCCCTGCCTGCAGATGCATCATAGGCATCACCTACATAGGTATAACTCAATACACCACCAACCTTACCCCTTGAACACCTGAGGGTGATGTTCAATTTATCATCAGGTCTCCTTGTCAGCCGTTCTCCTGTATCCTTATCTTCGGTATCAAGGTGTGTGTAAAAGGTGCTGATGGTCAGATACTCTGTTACCCTCATCGTCCCCCCTAACTCTACACCCTTTACCTCTGCCTCTCCTATGTTCTGGGCTGTCCAGGTATCAGGATCTGTCTGGATGAGATTCTCATAATCCTGATCAAAGTAGGTGATCGAAACGGTAAGCCTCTTCCCCATAAGATCTTTCTCTATGCCTGCCTCCCAGGCCCTGCTTTCTTCTGGCTTAAGGTCGGGATTGCCATAAAATGGAAAGTAGAGCTGGTTGAACGTTGGTGCGCTGAAGCCTGTGCCATAGCTTGTCCTTATCCTGAGACCGGCATTTTTGTAGTTATATATGGCGCCAACCCTGTAGGTGGTGTGATCACCAAATGCCTCGTTGTCATCGATCCTTGCACCTGCATTCAGGACGAGACTCTCATCAAAGAGTTTGAGCCGATTATTCAGATACAGTGCTGTGTTATCAGTTGATTCATTAAAGTTCCCCCTATTCTCTCCACTCTCCACCCTGTATTCTACGCCTGCGGTGATGGTGTAGTTGTCTGTCAGATAGATGTTATTCTGCCAATCGATTGTATCCATGGCTGTGATAATGTCATAATTGTTCCACTGGTTATCCCTGTCACTCACATTTAAGGTATCCTTTATGGCTGAAGCAGTAAGAACCTGCTGCCACCTGTCAAAGAGGAACAGGTCTGTTTTTGCCGAAAATAGGAGGTGCTCACCCCGCTGGATATAGTGTGGGGCATCAATCACCTGCCCTGAGAAATAGTCAAAGTCATCAAGTTCTGTGCGGTCTGTATAGTATCTGCCATTAAGCTCTATCCTCAATGCCTCGGATGGATTTATCCCTATCTTTGCAGAAAAGGATGTATTTCTGTACCCATCCTTCTCGTCCCCATCCTCAGCGATCGATATGCCATCACTATTAAAGTAGGAGGCAGTAACCCTGTAGTCAAATCTTTCAAATGCACCAGAGAATGTTGCAGAACCCCTGTATGTGCCAAAAGAGCCACCTTCAAGGAGAAACTCCGTTTCAGGCTCCCCCCTGCCCCTTTTGGTTATTATATTAATCACGCCTGCCTGTGCCTCTGAGCCATATATGGTGCTCTGAGGGCCCTTTACTATCTCAATCCTTTCAATATCGTCAATATTAATGCCTGAAAAATCAAACGTCCCTGTTGTAGTGCTTTTGACCTTTATACCATCGATCATCACCATGAGCTGTGATGGTCCGCTACCTCTCAAGAAAACCTGTGCAAGTGTACCTGTTCCACCATTCTGGACTACGTTCAATTCAGGTATATTCTCAAGCACATCCACCACAAACTCCGTATTCTCTAACTCTATCTCCTCCTTACTCACTACCACCACACTGCTTGTCGTCTCCTCAACAGGCTCTTCTATCTTTGTTGCGGTAACCACCACCTCTTCGATCTCTAATGGCTTATCCTGAGCCCATGCCATGGTAGTTATAAAAAACACCAGCAAGACAACAGCTGCAATCTTCTGCATTTTTTATTCCTCCCTTCTTTGAATTTGTTTTACAATTAAGTCCTCACATAAATTTCATGGCCTTACACCTCTGGTTTCACCCCCTTTCAAGAGATTATTTGATACATCATGTATGGACCCTCAGAGTCCCTCTTGATCTCCACCTCTATATCAAAGGCCTCCCTTATGGAATCCCTGGTCAGTATCACCTCAGGGGTGCCTGTGCCAAGGATCCTTCCCTGTCTTATGAGCATGATCTTTTCAAACTGTAGTGCCATGTTTATGTCGTGCAGGGCCATCACAATGGCTATATCCCTTCGGGCCCTCAGGTCCCTGAGTAGTCTCAGGAGCTCTATCTGATACTTGATATCGAGGTTTGCGAGGGGCTCATCCAGCAGAAGGAGTCCTGCGCCCTGCAGGAGTGTCATGGCTATATAGGCCCTCCGCCTCTCGCCACCACTGAGGTTTTTCAGGGGTGTGGTCCTGTGCTCTCCCAGTCCCACCATCTCTATTGCCTGATCAATATTAAGCTCTGGTGGTGTATCATATGGATACAGTCCCATACCCACGAGCTCCTCTACAGTGAAGGGTATATTCATATCCAGGATCTGGGGAAGATAACTCAGGAGTTTTGCCCTATCCTTGTGTCTATAGGAGTGGATGGGTCTGCCCCATAGTCTTACATCTCCTGATGAGGCCTTCAGGATGCCACTGCCCAGTTTGAGTATGGTAGACTTACCAGAGCCATTGGCCCCAAGGAGTCCAATGAACTCCCCGGTCTTTATAGAGAATGAGAGAGCCTCTATAAACCCATTTCCCCTGGTATAGGAGAAGGCCACTTCTCTGAATTCAAGGATAGTATTATCACTATGTCCCAAGTATATCCCTCCTTCTCAGGAGATACAGGAAATAAGGAGCCCCTATTATGGCAGTGATTATCCCTGCAGGCAGCTCTACTGGTGCGATTATTGACCTTCCGATCAGGTCTGCGATACATAGTAATACCCCTCCACCCAGTGCAGACAGGGGGATAAGACCCCTGCTATCGGGCCCTATAATGAATCTTCCTATATGGGGTATCAGGAGTCCTATAAACCCTACCATACCGCCCAGTGAGACAGAGGCTGAGGTCATAAGGCCAATCGAGATAAACAGGATCAATCTCTCTCTCCGTGGTGAAAACCCAAGACTATGGGAAAGTTCGTCACCAAGGATAAGTGCATTTAATGCCTTTGCCCTTGATAGGGAGAGAAGCAGGCCTGCCAGGATAAAGATAGTTCCGTAGGGGATAAAGGCCCAATCTGTCATTGACAGGTCTCCAAATATCCAGAGTGTGGCCCTCCTGAGTCCTTCATCGCTGGAGAGGGTCATGATAAGCATCAGGATCGCTGAGAATAGAAAACCGAGGCCAACACCTGCAAGGAGGAGTCTATCGGGCCAGAAGCCTCCTCTCTTCCAGCCCATAGCACCCACAAAGACCCCGGTAGTCAGGGCCCCAATAAATGCGAGTAAGGGAACAGTAAAGGCACCCCAGAAGGTAAGACCTGAGATAATTCCCACCACTGCCATAAGTGCTGCACCACTTGAAAGACCGAGGATATAGGGATCAGCAAGGGGATTTCTTAGGACACCCTGAAGTACAGCCCCTGATGCCCCCAGCCCCATCCCCATAAGAACCGACACCAGGACCCTCGGCAGTCTTATGGAGAGGAGTATCTCCTTATCAATGCCCTTTATATGCAGTGGGTTTATCGGCTCAGGCCCTATGAACAGGGCAGTGACTAATACCACCATTGCAAAGATGACCGCAAGAGATAATCTTATCCTCATCATTGTACCTGTAGAGATTGAGCTATTTAGACTGCCTTAACAGTCTAATCATCTCTTCTATTCCCTCAATCACCCTGGGACCGAGCCTGTATAGGCCGTCTCCCACATAAAATACCCTCTCCTCCTTTACCGCCCTGACACTCCTGAGTCTCCTGAGAAGTCTCTCTGACAAGACCTTCATATCCTTATGTCCCTTTCCGATAAAGATCACATCAGGGGACTGACGTATGAGCTCTTCTATTGAGTACTTTGGATATCTCACCCCTGAGGTATCTGCAATGTTTATTCCCCCGAGGAGTCCTATGGCATCGCTTATCGCAGTACCTGCCCCTGCAACAATGAGGGGATCAGGCCATATTATAAAGACCACCTTTTCTCCATGGAGCACCTTTTCCTTCTCGAATCTAAGGAGGGCCTTCTCTATCCTTGTGGCAAGTGCATTAAAGTCTTTCTCTGCATTCAGGGCAATACCCATCTTCCTTATCCCCTCAGGCAATTCACCCAGCCTCCGTTCCCTGAATACATAGGTCTCTATCCCCAGTTTCTGGAGTCTGTCTTTGAACTCCCTTGGGTTACCATCGGTGGTCATCACCACAATATCAGGTCTTAACCTGACCACTGCCTCAAGCGAGGGATTGGCCATCCCTCCGATCTTTGGTCTTCTTCTGGCCTCTTCAGGATGGTCACAGAAGGTGGTGACACCTACAACCCTGTCACCAAGGCCTGCCGCAAAGAGTATCTCTGTTATGCTTGGGGCGAGCGAGACAATACGATCAGGAACTCCTGCACAGACCGGTCTCAGGGGCACAAGAAGATCAGACAGCAAGAACATCAAAACTATTAATCCCCCTCGTATGGTCCTTCTGAGTTTATCCTGCATTTTCCTATCTCCGAAAAAAAATCCCCGGCCTTCGTGATGAAAGCCGGGGATAAAAGTCTTTAAAACCCTTACCCTCACAGCCCCATACCGCGAAGGCCTTCACGTGAGGTCCGTTC
>MTOQ01000015.1 GCA_002011735.1 Nitrospirae bacterium JdFR-81
CTTGTTTCCAGTGATGGATCTTGACAGGATGATAGATATCTTTCAGATTTTCTTCCCAGAAAGTCTTAATAAGGGTGGATACTATGTCTCAACCAATGACCGCAGAAAAAGATGCAATTATGCTATGATTAATATCATAGATGGATATACATCCATCGGATATAATACCCTTGAAAGGAGGAGACATGTTGAGGGAAAAGGTAGAAGAGGTGCTCGGTAAGATAAGGCCGTTCCTTCAGAGGGATGGTGGTGATGTGGAGCTTGTGGATGTCCAGCCCGATGGGGTTGTAAAGGTGAAGCTCAGGGGTGCATGCTCAGGGTGTCCAGGAGCCACGATGACCCTGAAGAACGCCATTGAGAATACGCTCAAGCAAGAGGTGCCTGAGGTCAAGGCCGTTGAACAGGTGGAATAGGGAAGGGGAGATGGTGAGATGGAACCTGTCATCGTCTGGTATCTGAGGATGAGCCTGATATACTTTGTTGCAGGTGCGATAGTGGGCATCTGCATGCTCCTGTGGCCTGATGCAGCAGGATACTACATTTCTGCCCATGCCCATCTCAATCTGCTTGGATTCATGTCCATGATGATCTACGGGGTTGGATACCATATACTGCCAAGGTTCAGTGGCAGGAATGTATACAGTCCTGCGATTACAAGGATACAGTTCTGGGTGGCCAATGCAGGCCTGATAGGTATGGCGATAACCTGGCCACTTGTTCAGAGGAGTTCAGGCCCTTCAGTGTTAGAGGTTGTCCTTGTGGTCTCGGCCTTCCTCTCTCTGCTCTCTGTGGTGCTCTTTGCATTCAATATACTCAAGACCATCCAGCCCATCCAGATGCCTCAGAGGTGATCACCAATCCTTTATGATTAATGTCATACCATCTGTACTGCCTTTATATTTAAAATGGTCCAAGAGGACAAAGGAAGGGAGGTCAAAATTATGAAGACAAAGATCGAGATAACCAAGGACTCAATAATAGGAGAGGTGATCAGGGCAGTCCCTGGGGCTGATAAGGTGATCGAGAAGTATTTTGGTAACGGGTGTTTTACCTGCCCAGGTATAAACATGGAGTCCATCTCCTTTGGTGCAACCATGCACAATATAGACCCTGAAAAGATCGTCGAGGAGATTAAGGCCCTGGAGACCGAGGGATAACCTGCCCTGAGATCCACCAAAAAGGAGAGGCCCTTCAGCTGAAGGGCCTCTTTTATGGCATTTTTGTAATTCATATTGACAAAAACTATTATTTATTGCTATTGTTATAAACAAACAGGCTTTCCAGGAGGTCAGATAATGCACAGATTGGATATAAGGTGTAATGTGGATTTACCTGTAACCATCATCTCCAATGACAGGGATGTGACCGAGGGGAAGGGGAGATTCTCTGTTTTGAGCCTCAGTGGCGGGTTTATCGACTCTCCAACCTTTCGGCCCAGCAACAGGATGGTCCTTCTCAGGTATGAGCTCCCAAGGCATGGGGAGTTTGAGGTTATCGGTGAGGTTGTGCGTCATGAGGGCAACGGCATTGCCACGAGGTTCTGCAGTATCAACAGGGACACCAAGCTCAAGCTCTGGCAATACCTGAGGGAGAACCTCAGGCTGCAGGACAACTGCCCCTATTGCGGTCAGAGGCTTGAGAAGAGGGTGATGAGATGCACCTATTGTGGCCTGAGCCTCAATGTAGACTCACCCGATTATTTGATAGTCCACGAAAGGGACACATTCATACGGCGGCTCGATCGTATCAGCAGGAATCTTGAGATTGAGGATATGTTCAAGATCATGAATTTCATAGATATGGAGATACTGAAGATCGGCAAGGGCCATGACATGTTTGAGGAGTTCATCGGTTCATGCAGTGCGATGCTCGATGTCTTCTCAATGATACGGAAGGTGGCACCACTGGATGTGCCTGTACTGATAAAGGGCGATAAGGGTTCCGGCAAGGAGTTCACAGCAAGGGCCATACACGAGCGGAGCAGGCGTAAGGACAAGCCGTTTATATCCATAATATGTTCAGGTGTCCCAGAGGATGTGCTTGAGAGGGAGCTCTTTGGTGGGGGTGGCAGGGGTGGTAACCTTGGATATGCAGAGGGTGGCACGGTGTTGCTTAAGGCGTGTGATAAGTTACCCCTCAGGCTACAGTCAAGGATAATGAGGCTCCTTGATGGAGAGTCAGGCTCTCCTGATGTAAGGCTCCTCTTCTGCACCACCGCTGAGATCACACCCCTCATCGCCAAGGGCATGTTTAACGAGGGGCTTTATAGGAGGATCAAGGGGTTTGTAATCAACCTGCCACCTGTCAGGAGGAGGGGTGATGACAGACTCATACTGGCAAGGCACTTCCTCAACAGGTTCGCAAGGGAGATAGGTGAGCATAAGAGGCTCTCGGAGGAGGCCGTAGAGGCCATAAAGGCGTATGACTGGCCAGGCAATGTGAAGGAGATGATCAATCGTCTGAGGAGGGCCGTTATGATCTCAAAGAGCGAGGTCATCACATCTGATGACATAGGTCTGAAGATACCGACCAAGGATACGGTCCTCTCAATAAGGGCCATAAGGGATGAGATAGAGAAGCAGAAGCTGATAGAGGCGCTCAGCAAGTTCAACAACAATATATCAAAGGCGGCAAGGGCAATGGGCCTGAGCAGGCCGACCGTATATAAGATGATACGGAAATACGGCCTATGATGCCCTGATACTTCCTATAATGGAAAACCATTGATTGGTATCAGTAAACCAGTGGGTGATGGAGAGGCCTGCCCTTGAGAGCATCTCCTCAACCCCCTCCCTGCTGAATTTCCTGCATATCTCTGTCCTTATCGTCTCGCCCTTCTTCAGTCTAACAGTGATGTTCAGGTCTAATATCCTCACCACCATGTCGTCCTTTGCCCGCAGGTGCATCTCTATCTGGTGTTCAGCCTCATTGAAGAAGGCGAGGTGTTCGAACTGAGAGGGGTTGAAATCGGCGTTCAGTCCATTGTTTATGACATTGAGGATGTTCTTATTGAATTCTGCCGTGACGCCCCTTGAGTCGTTGTATGCCGAATGGAGCACATCAACATGCTTTAACATGTCGATCCCGAAGAAGAACCTGTCACCCTCATCCATGTTCATGGAGATGGACCTGAGGAACGAGGTGGTCTCTTCCTCTGTGAGGTTCCCAATGGTGCCACCAAAGAAGAGGATCAGTCTCTGCCTGTCCGACGGAATGAGCTCAAGGTGGTGTATGAAGTCTGCAACGATCGCTACTATCTCTATTTCGGGATAGATATCCTTAAGCTCAAGGGACGCCTTGATCAGCGCACTATCACTGACATCAACAGGTATATAACGGATGCCGTTTCGCTCATTCCCGTTCAATCTATCAAGGAGTAACCTTATCTTCCAGCTTGTTCCTGAGCCAAGCTCGATCAGGTCAATAGGCCCTGGCCTTATGATCTCATCCCCGTATCTTTTCAATATACCCATCTCGGTGCGTGTGGGATAGTACTCAGGGAGCCGGCATATCTCTTCAAAGAGCCGTGATCCCCTCTCGTCATAGAAGTATTTTGAAGGTATGTATTTCTGTGGGGCGGTTATCCCCTCAAGGATGTCTCTCTTCATCTCCTCACGGGAGTTGCTATTAAGATAGTCTATAAGCCGAAACCCCTGTAGATCAGTGCCCATGGATGTATTCTCCTATCTGCAAGGGATGAACCTGACCATGCTCTTTGTGTCTCTTATCACCTCTTTAATGGCAGAGATGGCCCTTTCGATCTCCTCGGCGGTGTTGTCATATCCAAGGGATATCCTTATGGAGCAGTGCGCCTCTTCCTCTGTGAGGCCCATGGCAAGGAGTGCGTGTGATGGGGTGGGCGAACCCGACCTGCATGCAGAGCCCGAGGATATGGCGATACCCCTCTGGTCAAGGGCGAGGACCAGTGACTCACCACGTATCTCAGGGAGGATGAGATTGAGGGTGTTTGGAAGGCGTCTCTCTCTGTGGCCATTCAGTCTTGCGCCCGGTAATGCCTCCCTGATCCCCTCTTCAAGGCGGTCACGGAGCTGCCTCACACCATCCATATCCCTCAGCCTCTTTACAGCGATCTCTGCGGCCTTACCGATACCTGCTATACCTATGGTATTCTCTGTCCCTGCCCTGTGGCCGTCCTCCTGCCCTCCGCCGTGTATCAGTGATTCGATCTCGATGTCCCTGCCGATATAGAGGACACCAACACCCTTTGGCCCGTGGAACTTATGGCCTGAGAGGGTGAGCATATCCACCCCGAGCTCCTTCACATCCACCTCTATCTTTCCTATCGCCTGTGTGGCGTCTGTATGGAATGGTATCCCGTGCTCCCTGGCTATCCTTGATAGTTCTGCTATGGGCTGTATGACACCTGTCTCATTGTTTGCCATCATTATGGTTATAAGGCATGTCCTCTCCGTTATCGCCCTCTCAAGCTCTTCAGGGTCGACCATGCCTTCGCCGTCAACACCCAGGTAGGTCACATCAAACCCATACTGCTGGAGCCACCTGCATGTCCTGAGCACTGACGGATGTTCGATACTGGATGTGATTATGTGGTTCTTTCTGCCCCTGTTTCTGAAGGCCACACCCTTGATGGCAAGATTATTGGACTCTGACCCACAGCCAGTGAATACGATCCTCCTTGCAGTGCAGTTGAGCAGCCTTGCAACACCCCTCCTTGCAGCCTCAATGATCGATCTTGCCGTCTTGCCCTCTGAATGGATGCTTGATGGATTTCCATAGGAGTCCTCCATGCATCTGATCATGAGCTCTCTCACCTCTGGTGCAATGGGTGTCGTTGCATTATGATCAAGGTATATCCTCTGGGTCATCTCCTTGCCCCTCTCATCTATGGTGATATGAGATGGTGTCTCGCCTGTATCAATATTTATATTATCATGTGCATCTGAGACCTTCTTTATATCACAGAGCAGTGCCTTATAAACAGGAAAACCTGATATCGGATCGTACTGATTCAAATCCGTGAGCTCATTTATATTGCACCTCTGCCATGCCTCAGGCCCAACAGGCCCACCACCACCCATGTTTGCATCCACCGCACCCTTTACTATATCATCTGTAACCAGTGCACGCATCAGCACAGAACCCCTTATGGTCTCGACCCTTACAAGGTCACCATCCTCTATTCCCCTCTCCTGGGCATCCGATGTATTTATGGTCACAGTTGGCTCTGGCCTCTCCTTCAGGAGTGAGGGGATGCCATGGTGCTGGGACCTGAAGTCTGTTGTTACACGACTCCCGGAGTTGAATACAAGGGGGTATTCCTTTGTAAGATCAGGCCTCGTGAGCGGGCCTTCAAGGGGTTCTGTGTAGACAGGCAGGGGATCATAGCCGTGCTCCTCGAGTATGGTGGACGCTATCTCGAACTTGCCTGTGGGTGTATCAAAGCCGGGTCTGCCATCATCCCTCAGCAGGCCCTTCTCCCATTTCTTGTATTGCATCATAACCGTTGGTATGCGGACGATCCCGCCACTGTTCCTTACATCCTCAAGTGTAAACCCCGATCCCTTAAGCACATGTCTGAGGAGCTCATCCTCGTCCTGTGGGTATAGATGGCCATAGCCGAGCCTCCTTGCGAGTTCAGCCATTATGAAGAAGTCGTTTCTTGCCTCGCCAAGTGGCTCTATGACCCTTTCACGGATCCTGAACACAGGGCCATAGACCATGTATGATTCAATCTCGTACATGGTGGTGGCAGGAAGCACGATATCCGCATATGCTGCATCAGCGGTTAATTGCCGGTCTATACACACGAGGAAGTCGAGGGCATTCAGTGTCCTCTTCCATACCTCAGGTTGTGGCCAGGCAGTGATGATGGATGCACCAAGGATTATAAGGGAGTGTATACGATAGGGGTTTCCATGAAGTACAGACTCTGGCAGTGCAATGGCATGGGACTCCCCACGATATGCACTATACACAGGAAATCTGTCCCTGCCAAGGGCCTTCTTGGGATCAGGATTCGGGATATGGCCATCCCTGTTTATCGGGAAGTGATTCTCCTTCATTGTGAAGCACCTGCCACCAGGGACATCAAGCTGCCCTGCAAGTGCCCAGAGTGTGAGGGTTGCCCTTATCGCCTGGACACCACAGTTACTGTATTCCAGACCACTGTACATGACAGGCGATGCACCATCGGCCTCAGCGATCTCCTCTGCAAGCCTCCTTATCATCCCTGCTGGCACACCCGTGATATCCTCCACCACCTCAGGCCTGAAGTGCTGGACATATCGTGCAAATTCGTCAAAGCCCCTTGTCCAGTCCCTCACGAATGCCTTATCATACAGTTCCTCTTCTATCAGCACATTACACATCCCCAGCGCAAGGGCACCATCAGTGCCAGGCCTTACAGGTATCCACCATGCATCCGTTAGCCTGGCCGTCATCGTCCTTCTGGGGTCTATTACCACGACCCTTGCGCCCCTCTTCCTCGCCTCGATGATCCTCTTAAGATCAAGGGGTGGACAGTCTGTTGCAGGATTTGCCCCCCACACGACTATAAGGTCTGCATTCTCGATGTCAGAGAACATATTTATGAGCATACCACCCATTGTTACATGGGGTGCTATCATCGCAAAGGAGACGTAGCACAGGGCACCAACACCCATTGTGTTTGGCGATCCAAATGGAAAGAGCACACTCGAGGCAGAGGAGACCGCCACCCCCTTTGGCTGGTATATGTCACACATGGAGAGTTCGAAGCTGCCACGGCCTGTATATATCGCTACGGCCTCAGGCCCATGATCTGCCCTTATACCGTTCAATCTATCGACAATGATCCCATAGGCCTCATCCCATGTGATCCTCTCAAATTCGTATGTCCCTTTCGGCCCCTTTCTCTTTAACGGATAAAGCAGGCGATCTCTGGAGTACACTATTTCACGGGAGTGTTCACCGAGTTTGCATATCGCACCAAGGCTTGAGGTCTCATCAGGATAGACCCTGTCGATCCTGCCATCACTGTCAAAGGTGACAACAACCCAACATCCAGCAGGACATATGCCACATATTGCTCGCTTCTCTTTCATATAGACGATTAAAGAAGAGGCACAGTGTGTGGAGGATATCTTATGCCCCTGTGCCTTTTGCCTTTACCAATTACTTTAAACTAAAATGAATAAAATTATCAAAGAGGCTGCCGATGAGGAGGCTTGGTGTTCACACCTCCATAGCAGGAGGACTGCACCTCTCCCTGAAGAGGGCCAGAGAGCTTGGGTGCACAACCATGCAGATGTTCCTCCATAACCCAAGGGGCTGGAGGATAAGGAGGATAGGGGATGAAGAGATAGAGGCCTTCAGGAGGCTTGCAGGAGAGTATGATATAAGGCCCATATTCATCCACTCCTCCTACCTCATCAATCTTGCATCACCATCAACAGATATAAGGAGGCGGTCAATAGGCCTCCTGTCATATGAGATCAGGATGGCAAGCCTCCTTGGTGTCGAGTATATAGTGCTACATCCTGGTAAGGCAGCAGGTCAGGGCCTTGGAGTTGCGATCAGGCGTGCATCCGACGCCCTGAGGATGGCCTGCGAGAGCGCTGGTGCTGACGATGTGGGGCTGTTGCTTGAGAACACAGCAGGCCAGAAGGGTGACATCTCCTCCTCTATCAGGCTCATCCATGATATTATAAAAAATATCCCTGAGGGCCTTGTCAGTGGTATCTGTCTTGATTCATGCCATGCCTTTCAGGCAGGATATGATATTACCACTGATGAGGGGATCGAGAGGCTGAAGGCCGAGATAAGGGATTATCTCTCACCGCTGGATGTAAGGCTGATACACCTGAATGACTCGAAGATGGCCTATAACCTCGGGGTCGACAGGCACCAGCACATAGGCAGGGGTGCGATAGGGTTCAGGGGCCTGAAGAGATTCCTCTCATCATTCAGGGACATCCCCCTGATACTCGAGACCCCTGTTGAACATAAAGGAGATGACAGAAGGAACCTTCAGAGGGTGAGGAGGATTTTAAAGGAGGTGTATGATGGATCTACCTGAGATACCGCCATCAAGGGGAGACGACATTCATAATATCGAGTTTATGGACAATGCCGACCTTGTGCTTTTTATGGCAGGCAATCAGTTCATGGTTATGGAGGAACTGCTTGGGGAGTTCAGGAAGAGGCATCCTGATATCAGGAGGATATTCTACGAGACCCTTCCGCCAGGGCTTGAGCTCAAGCAGATACTTGCCGGAGGAGCGGTCTTCAGGGGAAGGGTGATTGATGTAATCCCTGATGTATATACATCTGTTACAGAGGATGCCATGATAGAGTTAAAGAACAGGGGACTTGTGGATGACTACTCCGTGTATCTGCACAACAGGATAGTGCTCATGGTCCCCGAAGGGAACCCTGCGGGGATAAGGGGTGTGACAGATCTTGCGAACGAGGATGTGAGGATATCACAGCCAGGGCCAATGGAGGATATCTCCCGTTATATCTCTGAGATGTACAGGGAGGCAGGCGGTGAAGAACTCCTGATGAGGATACTCGAGGAGAAGAGGGCAGAAGGGACGACCATCTTCACCGTTGTCCATCACAGGGAGACCCCGCTGAGGATAACAAAGGGGAGGGTGGATGTAGGGCCTGTATGGTCTACAGAGGTGATCAATGCAAGGAGGGAAGGGCTCAGGGTGGATGTGGTTGAGCCAGGTGAGGGGCTTGATCAGAGGGACAAGGTGAATTATTACATAGCGAGGCTGACCAGGGCAAAGAACCCCCTGAATGGGGAGAGGTTCATCGAGTTTATAAAGTCTCCTGTTGCACAGGAGATCTACAGAGACCATGGATTTGTTCCGCATTTTACTTGAAAGCCCTTGGCAAATCTGTTATATTTCCAGAGTTTATTCACACAGGAGGGCCGAGTTTGTCAAAGGGTATATGTGTGAGGTTTGCACCGAGTCCAACAGGTTATCTGCACATAGGTGGTGCAAGGACCGCACTGTTCAACTGGCTCTTTGCACGGCATAATAAGGGGAAGTTCATCCTCAGGATAGAGGATACAGACAGGTCCCGTTCTACAGAGGAGTTCATAGAGGCGATCATCGAGGGTATGCGGTGGCTTGGGCTCGACTGGGATGAGGGTCCCTTCAGGCAGACCGAGAGGCTCGATATATATAGGGGATATGTTGAGAGGCTCATCAGTGAGGGGAAGGCATACTATTGCTATTGCTCTCAGGAGGAGCTTGAGAGGAAGAGGAAGGAGGCGATGGCAGAGGGCAGGCCTGTGAAGTATGACCGCAGGTGCCTGAGCCTCAAGGAGCCTGTCAGTGGTGTCAGCCCTGTTGTGCGATTCAAGATGCCCCAGTATGGGCAGACGATAGTGGATGACCTCATAAGGGGTAAGGTCGTCTTCGACAACGAACAACTTGATGACCTGATCATCCTCCGCTCTGATGGGACCCCCACATACAATCTCACCGTTGTTGTGGATGATGTGGATATGGGTATTACACATGTCATAAGGGGCGATGACCACCTGAATAACACACCAAAACAGATCCACATATACAGGGCCCTAAATTATGAGCCACCTGTCTTTGCACACCTGCCGATGATATTGGGTCCTGACAGGACGAGGCTTTCAAAGAGGCATGGTGCGACATCCGTGCTTGCATACCGTGATATGGGATATCTGCCTGATGCGGTGGTCAATTATCTTGCAAGGCTTGGATGGTCACACGGGGATCAGGAGATATTCACACGACAGGAGCTTATAGAGTTCTTCACATTCGATAATGTTGGCAAGGCGGCGTCGGTGTTCAACCCCGAAAAGCTGCTCTGGCTTAACGGTCAGCACATCATGAATACGCCCCCTGAGAGGCTCGCCGAGCTGGTGATACCCTTCCTCGTCAGAGAGGGGATAATAAAGGATGAGGATGAGGTTGACAGGGGATGGCTTTCAAGGGCGATCGTTACCCTCAGGGAGAGGTCGAAGACGCTCCTTGAGCTTGCCCGTTCTCTGAGATACTACATAGTGGAGGATGTCGAGTACGAGGAGAAGGCAAAGGGAAAGTTCCTCACAGGAGACAGGGCAGATCTGCTGTTAGAGCTGAGGCATGCCCTCTCAGGGGTTGAGCCGTTTACTGCCCAGAATATAGAGGCGGTCTTCAGGTCGATAATCGAGAAGAGGGGCATAAAGCTTGGTGCCCTTGCCCAGCCCGTGAGGGTTGCGATGACAGGTGGGACAGCGAGTCCAGGGATATTCGAGGTGCTTGAGATTGTAGGCAAGGACAAGGCCCTGAGGAGGCTTGATAGGGCTATAAAGGTGAGCAGCGGGCAATGAATAACACGGTGCCCACCCCGACAGACTTCATAAGGGAGATGATAAGGGAGGATATCAGATCCTCCAGGTATGGTGGCAGGGTGCATACACGATTCCCTCCTGAGCCCAATGGCTATCTGCACATAGGGCATGCAAAGTCCATAGTCCTGAACTTCAGTATAGCAGAGGAGTTTGGTGGCCTGTGCAACCTCAGGTTTGATGATACAAATCCAACAAAGGAGGAAGCGAGGTATGTAGAGGCGATCAAGGAGGATGTGAGGTGGCTCGGCTTTGACTGGCAGGAGAGGCTGTACTTTGCATCTGATTATTTTGAGCAGATGTATCAATATGCCATTGAGCTGATAAAGAAGGGGAAGGCATATGTCTGTGATCTAAGCCCTGAGGAGATAAGGAGGTACAGGGGCACGCTTACCGAACCAGGCAGGGAGAGCCCTTACAGGAATCGCTCTGTTCAGGAGAACCTTGAGCTGTTTGAGCGCATGCGTGCAGGAGAGTTCCCTGATGGCTCGAGGACACTCAGGGCAAAGATCGATATGAGGTCAGGGAATATAAACATGCGTGATCCTGTTATGTATCGCATCATTCGGGCCGAACACCACAGGACGGGCAAGAAGTGGTGTATCTACCCAACATATGACTTTGCACACCCCATCTCAGATGCCATTGAGGGGATTACACACTCTCTGTGCACACTGGAGTTTGAAGATCACAGGCCACTCTACGACTGGTTCCTCAGGGAACTGGGCCTTCATCATCCGAGACAGATCGAGTTTGCACGCCTCAATATAAGCCATACCGTGCTCAGCAAGAGAAAGCTGAAGGAGCTTGTGGATGGCGGGTATGTAAGTGGCTGGGATGATCCAAGGATGCCCACCATTGCAGGTATGAGGAGGAGGGGTTATACCCCTAAGGCGATAAGGGATTTCTGCAGGAGGATAGGAGTCTCAAAGAGGGACAATCTCGTTGATGTGAGCCTGCTGGAATACTATATTCGCACGGATCTGAACAAGACGGCCATGAGGGTCATGGGTGTGCTCAGACCCCTCAGGGTTGTGATCGTCAACTATCCCGAGGACAGGGTTGAAGAGATGGATGCCATAAACAACCCCGAAGATCCCTCGATGGGCACGAGGAAGGTGCCGTTTTCAAGGGAGCTGTATATCGAGCGTGATGATTTTAGAGAGGAGCCACCCGAGAAGTTCTACCGCCTTGCCCCTGGCCGTGAGGTGAGGCTCAGGTACGCATACTTTATAAGGTGTGTCGATTATGTGAAGGATGATGATGGTAACATTGTGGAGGTCCATTGCACCTATGACCCCGAGACCCGTGGTGGCAATGCACCTGACGGAAGGAAGGTCAAGGCAACCCTCCACTGGGTCTCTGCAAGGCATGCCATAAAGGCAGAGGCAAGGCTCTATGACCACCTCTTTTTGACACCCGACCCAGAGGCATCTGAGGACTTCAAGGACTTCATCAACCCCCACTCCCTCATCGTGCTGGATTCATGCATGGTTGAGCCATCCCTTAAGGATGCACGGCCTGGTGACAGGTATCAATTTGAGAGGCTCGGCTATTTCTGTGTGGATAAGGACTCAACACCTGAGAGGCCCGTATTTAACAGGATAGTGACCCTCCGTGATACATGGGCAAAGATAGAGAAGTCACAGAAGAAGGGCTGACTTATGGAGAGGATAGCGGTCATAGGTGCGGGCTCATGGGGCACGGCGCTCGCCATGCTCCTTGCAGACAAGGGTAACGAGGTCTCGATCTGGGCGTATGAAGAGGAGCTGGTAGAGGAGATCAACACAAAGAGGGTGAACGCGAGGTATCATCCTGATGTTATACTCCCTGAGAGGATAACGGCCTCTCATGAGCTTGGCGAGGTGGTCAGGGATGCAAGGTATATAATCAATGTGGTCCCGACCCAGTATACAAGGGATGTATTCCTCAGGCTATCAACCCATATCCCATCAGGTGCATTGATTATAAGTGCCTCCAAAGGCATAGAGAGGGATAGCCTGAAGACGGTTACCGAGATCATAAAGGAGATAACAGGGCTTGAGGCAGCCGCCCTCTCTGGGCCGAGCTTCGCCTCTGAGGTCATACAGAGGCGCCCAACCGCCGTCACCATAGCCACCCATGATCCTGAGATCGCTGTACTCCTGCAGAGGCTCTTTAATACCGATTACTTCAGGGTCTATACAAATGACGATGTCCTTGGTGTGGAGCTTGGAGGCGCACTGAAGAATGTGATGGCCATTGCATCAGGCATATCCGATGGCCTTGGACTTGGCTCAAACGCAAGGGCCGCCCTGATCACAAGGGGTCTTGCAGAGATGACCCGTCTTGGTGTTGCAATGGGGGCAAAGGAGAAGACATTCTGGGGCCTCAGCGGTCTTGGGGACCTCGTGCTTACCTGCACTGACAGGCTGTCAAGGAATCACACCGTTGGCTACAGGCTGGGCAGGGGTGAGAGGCTGGATGATATCCTCTCTGGGATGATAATGATAGCAGAGGGTATCGCCACCGCACAGGCTGCACATGAGCTCTCCAAGAGATACGGGGTTGAGATGCCGATAGTGGAACAGGTCTATAAGGTGATTTATGAGAACAAGAACCCCCTGTCCGCTGTAAGGGATTTGATGACAAGGAGCCTGAAGTCCGAGTACTGAGCCACACACAGAGGAGAAGGGGATGGACACAGAGAGATTAAAAGGGATATTGCAGGCAGTAAAGGCAGGCAGGATGACCATTAAAGGGGCACTTGAACAGCTGAAGGTGCTTCCCTATGAAGACATCGGTTTTGCAAAGGTCGACCACCATCGCACCCTCAGGCATGGCATGCCAGAGGTTATCTACGCAGAGGCAAAAGAGGCCAGGGAGGTGATCGCCATTGCCGATCTGATACTCAACAGATCCAGGAGGCTCTTCATCACCAGGGCGAATGAGGGGCTCTATAGAGAGATAGAGGCACTCTGCAGGAGGCACGGACTCAGGGCGGAGTTCTTCAGCAGGTCAGGCGTGATAATGGCAGGTGGAAAGGCGAGGAAGGAGGGGAGGGTGCTGGTGGTCTGTGCAGGGACATCCGATATACCTGTTGCCGAGGAGGCGTCCCTTTCCGCATCATTTCTTGGCAGCAGGGTTGAGGAGGTGTATGATGTTGGTGTGGCAGGTCTGCACCGGATAGCAGAGGTCCAGCAGAGGATGGCGAGGGCAAGGGTGATCATCGTTGTTGCAGGTATGGAGGGGGCGCTGCCATCGGTTATTGGTGGCATGACCGACAGGCCTGTTATCGCCGTTCCCACATCGGTCGGTTACGGAACAGGCCTTGGAGGGATTGCCCCGCTCCTTGCCATGCTTAACTCGTGTGTGCCTGGCATCGCTGTCATGAACATAGACAATGGCTTCGGGGCAGGGGTGCTGGCCCATAAGATTAATGTCCTGAAAAGATGAGGCAGATAGCCTATATCGACTGTCAATCAGGGGCAAGTGGCGATATGTTCCTTGGCGCACTTGTTGATGCAGGTGTGCCGTTAGAGGAGCTCGAGAGGGGCCTTTCAGGGCTGAACCTCAGGGGATATGCACTGACGGCAAAGAAGGTGAGGCGCCTCGGCCTCAGGGCCACAAAGGTGGATGTTGAGATAACGGATGCCTCGAAGGCGCAGGGCCCGAGGGGCTGGAGGGATGTTGAGGGTATGATAAAGGCATCAAGGCTATCTGACAGGATCAAACAGAAGGGGACGGAGATATTCAAGAGGCTGTTTCAGGCAGAGGCCAGGGTGCATGGAAGGAGGATCGACAAGGTTCATCTCCATGAGCTCTCTGCCATTGATTGTGTCGTGGATGTAATAGGCACGCTTATCGGGCTTGATTCCCTCGGGATAGATAGGCTTTATTCCTCCAGTATCAATCTTGGTACAGGAGGTGTGGTCACAGAGCATGGGCGGCTGCCTGTGCCTGCGCCTGTGACACTCGAACTCCTCAGGGGCAGGCCGGTGTATTCCACCGATGTCTCCTTTGAACTGACCACACCAACAGGTGCTGCATTGATATCCTCACTTGTCAGCGGATTTGGTTCCATGCCACTGATGTCGGTAAAGAGGATAGGCGTGGGTGCAGGGAGTATGGATCTGAAGGAACAGCCTAATATACTGAGGCTCATCATAGGTGAGGATGCGGCCTCTTATGAGGAAGAGGTGGTGGTGATCGAGACGAATATAGATGACATGAACCCCCAGGCATATGAATACATCATGGAGAGGCTCCTGAACTCAGGTGCACTTGATGTCTCACTTACGAATATCATCATGAAGAAGGGGAGGCCAGGTGTGAGACTTACCGTCCTGTGTCACGAGAGGGATATGGATGGACTGGTGGAATTGATGTTCAGGGAGACCACCACTATAGGTGTCAGGTTTTACAGGGCAGGAAGGAGGAGACTGAGGCGTGAGATGATGGAGGTAGAGACGCGATTTGGCAGGGTGAATGTAAAGGTCTCAAGGCTCGCTGATGAGGTCATAAGGGTCATGCCTGAATACAGTGATTGCCTTAGGATAGCAAAGAGGCAGAAGATACCGCTCCTGGATGTTATGAGAGAGATTGCCTCATCTCTCACCACTGACAGTGACAAAGAGGGTTGAGCCATTCCTGTAGATTAACAGGAGGATGTCCTCGTCCTTCTTTATCTTTGAGACTACCGCCTCATACTCCTCGACACTTGATATAGCCTTCCTGTTTATCTCGAGTATAACATCGTCCTTCCTCAGCCTTGTTGCAGCAGGGCTGTCAGGTTCGATATCTGATATGATAACCCCTCGGATCCTCTCGGGGATCCCCATCTCCTTGTAGAGTTCAGGGGTCAGTTCCTGCACACTCACACCCCTCAGGGCATTTTCATACATCCCCGCCCCCCTCTCTTCTCTGGCCTCTGAGGGGAGCTCTCCGATGGTCACCCACAGGGTCTCTATCCTTCCATCCCTTATCACCTTAATCTCCACCTCTGTGCCTGGAGGGGTGCTGGCAACCATGTTCCTGAGATAATATGGCTCATCCACCCTCTTACCATCATACTCTATGATCACATCGCCACGCATGATGCCCCCCTTCTCCGCAGGGCTCCCTTCAAACACATCTGCCACGAGTGAGCCCCTCTCTTCCTCCAGGTGGAATTGTCTTGCAAGTTCAGGTGTGATCGGCTGGATAGAGACACCGAGCCATCCCCTTATCACCCTGCCCTTTTCTATGAGGCTCTTCATCACCCTTCTGGCCATGTTGCTCGGGATGGCAAACCCTATGCCCTGATAGCCTCCTGTTGTGCTGAATATGGCGGTGTTGATGCCCACAAGCTCACCCCTTGCGTTCACAAGCGCACCACCTGAGTTTCCAGGATTGATCGCCGCATCTGTCTGAATGAAGTCCTCATAATCGGCAATGCCCACATTCGCCCTTCCCACTGCACTTACAATGCCCATCGTAACGGTATGACCCAGCCTGTATGGATTACCAATTGCGATTACGATCTCACCAACCCTTAAACTGTCTGAGTCACCCCATGATATGGTGGGCAGGTCCTGTGCCTCTATCTTGATGACAGCAAGGTCTGTCTTTGGATCTGTGCCGATAACCTTCCCATCAAACTCCCTGTGGTCAGAGAGGATCACCTTGATCTTGTCTGCATTCTTTATCACATGGTGGTTTGTCAGGATGTATCCATCAGGAGACACTATCACACCAGAGCCCAGGCTGACGGCCTTTCTCTTCCTTGGCAAATAGGGTTCCCTGAACATATCGCCAAAAAACCTCTTGAAATACGGATCCTTCAGGAATGGGGCAAGGGGGCTCTCCTCTATCCTCTCTGTCCTTGTGGATGAGATATTCACCACAGCGGGTTTAACAGCCTCTGCCACATCTGCCATTGCCTGGCCTGTCCTTGTGAGGATATCCACAGACTCTTCAGGTATAGCAGAGGCATAGAGACCGACACATCCAACAGACATGAGAAGGATGAAGGACAGGAAGGAGCATACAAGGTGCATCCTCAGAGACATCTCTTTCCCCCTGATAGGTGACTTTATGCCATCTATTATATAATATCACTACTGTCCGCTTAAAATAGAGAGTGTTGTAAGTCAGGTTCTCTCGCCCTGGAGATATTGTAGTGTCTACAAGAAAGCAAGTCAATAAGACTG
>MTOQ01000031.1 GCA_002011735.1 Nitrospirae bacterium JdFR-81
GTGAAGGATTTTCAAAACCTGATGATTGTCTTTCAGAAACTCTATCCTGCCAGGGTTATATTTATTGATGAAATACAGAATGTAGGAGGATGGGAACGGTTTGTCAGAAGGATACACGATGAAGGCTACAGAATATTCCTCACAGGTTCAAATGCAAGGCTTCTCAGTTCGGAACTTGCCACTCACCTNACAGGCAGATATGTNAAGATTGAACTCTATCCCTTTTCTTTTAAGGAATTTCTTGATTTTCACGGGATTGACTATAAAACAAAGACTTCAAAGACAAGGGCAATGATTTTAAGGTATTTTGATGATTATTTGCGAGGTGGAGGATTCCCTGAATTTGTAAAGTACAATGATACAGAATTTCTCAAGAGAATATACGATGACATACTTTACCGGGACATTCTGGTACGATTTAAGATAAAAGAAGTAAAGGCCTTCAAACATCTGGCATCATTTCTCTTCTCAAATTTTACAAAGGAGATTACCTACAATTCCCTCAAAAACATCCTGGGTTTTAAGAGTGTAACATCAGTGAAGANTTACATTGAGTTTATGCAGGAGGGCTTTNTGGTTTTTGAATTGCCAAGATATGANTATTCTCTGAAGAGACAGATGGTGACAGGGAAAAAGATTTATGTCATAGACAATGGTCTCAGGAACAATGTATCTTTCTTCTTTTCTGAAGACGAGGGAAGATTACTTGAGAATCTTGTATTTATTGAGTTGAAGAGGAGAGGGGAGGAGGTATTTTATTTCAGGGGAAGGAGAGAATGTGATTTTATAATAAGAAGGAGCAGTAAGATAGCAGAGGCCATACAGGTGAGTCTGTCTTTACAGAGTGGAGTAAACGAGGAGAGGGAGATTGAAGGTATTCTGGAGGCACTTGAGTATTTCAAGTTGAAGAGGGGCAGAATCTTAACAAAACATCAGGAGAAGGTCATTAAAAGGAACAACCTTACCATTAATGTCATGCCTGTCTGGAAATGGCTCATTGAGGATATTTAATACCTGTTTTCTCCATTATCTCTAAACTCTCTAAATTAGAGAGCAGGATAATTCCGAAAGAAGATACCATTTGAGTACCACAATGGCATCAATGAGAATTCTCTTCATTATTTTCTTCTTTTAAGTTCTTTTTAAGTTGGCTGAAATTCTTTTTCCCTTCTGCTGGTAGTGTAACATTAATTGTGTCTGGAGAAGGGAAGAGGGTATCAGAGATAGTGTAAATTGGTAAAATACCTTCTGGACCAAAAAACCAAGGGATGACTAATAAGAGTACGTGAGGTAAGAATGAAAGATACCAAAGAAATTTTACCATTTTTAGAGAGATTGTAAAAAGGTTTTAGAAAAGATTGATCAAAGAAGAAAGGGCAATATATCTTGTCCCATGAGCTGTGTAATTTATAATCCCCCTCATGAGGGGCTCCTTTCTTCAAATAAAAAATGTGCGATTCACAGACATGGTTTCAAATTTGATAAAAGGGCTCTAAAAGAAGTATTTTTATCTCACCTTATCCTGACCTTTCTCAACCTCAGGGCGTTTGTTACAACGGTGACCGAGGACATGCCCATTGCTGCTGCTGCAAACATGGGGTTCAGCAGTATGCCAAAGAAGGGGAAGAGAACCCCTGCAGCTACGGGGATGAGTATGGTGTTGTAGGCAAAGGCCCAGAAGAGGTTCTGTTTGATATTCCTTATGGTGGCCCTTGAGAGTGTGATTGCACTTACAACTCCATTCAGGTCCCCCCTGATAAGGGTTATGTCTGATGCCTCCATGGCTATGTCTGTGCCTGTGCCTATGGCAATACCCACGTCTGCCTGGGCAAGGGCAGGAGCATCGTTGATGCCATCTCCTACCATGGCAACTATCTTCCCTTCATCCTGTAGACGTTTGACCTCCTTTGCCTTGTCCTCAGGAAGTACCTCCGCAAGAATACGGTCTATCCCTACCTGCCTGGCAATTGCCTGTGCAGTTCTCTTGTTGTCTCCCGTGATCATCACGGTCTCAACCCCAAGCCTCCTCAGGGCCTGTATTGCCTGGACGGCCTCTTCCTTAAGGGTATCGGCTACCGCTATAATTCCCTTTATAGCACCATCAACCGCCACATACATGGGGGTCTTCCCTTCCTCAGAAAGCCTGCGGGCTTCTGCCTCCATGGAGGATATGCCAAGTCCTGCGTCCTTCATGAATTCCTCGTTCCCAAGAAGAACTTCCCTGCCCTCTATCCTGGCCTTTATGCCATGGCCTGGGATCGTCTGAAAGTCCGTGGGCCCAATGAGGCTGATGCCTTCCTCCTGGGCCTTCTTTACTATCGCCTCTCCAAGGGGATGCTCTGAGCCTTTCTCGGCTGAGGCAGCATACTTGAGTATCTCGCTTTCAGCAATAGATGATCCTCCAGGGATGAGAATATCTGTTACCACAGGCTCTCCCCTTGTTAGGGTGCCTGTCTTGTCAAAGACAATTGTATTTATCCTGTGGGCAGTCTCAAGGGCCTCCCCTCCCCGTATGAGAATGCCGTTTTCTGCCCCCTTGCCTGTGCCTACCATGATGGAAGTGGGTGTTGCAAGCCCCAGGGCACACGGACAGGCAATTATCATTACGGCAATGAAATTAAGGAGTGCATAGGTAAGAGCCGGTTCTGGTCCAAAAAAGTACCAGACAAGAAATGTGAGGGTTGCAACCCCCATAACCACAGGAACAAAGACCGATGCGATCCTGTCAGCAAGCCTAGCAATGGGAGGCTTTGAACCTTGGGCCTCCTGGACCATGTTTATTATCTGCGCAAGCATGGTCTCCCTGCCCACCTTTGTGGCCTCGAACTTGAATGTGCCTGTCCTGTTCAGGGTTGCACCTATGACCTCGTCGCCTGGCTTCTTCTCAACCGGTATAGACTCTCCAGATATCATGGATTCATCCACCGTTGAGTGTCCTTCCTTTACCACGCCATCCACCGGGATCTTCTCTCCAGGCCTCACCACCACAATATCGCCAATCTCAACCTCCTCAACCGGGATGTCAATCTCTCTGCCCTCTCTTATGACCCTGGCTGTCTTTGCCTGCAGACCCATGAGCTTCTTTATTGCTTCAGAGGTTTGTCCCCTTGCCCTTGCCTCAAGTAGTCTGCCAAGGAGGATGAGTACTATGATGGCAGCGGCTGTGTCAAAGTAGACCTCTGCTGTGTAACCCTTGATCTCAAAGAGGGAGGGAAAGAATGTGGCAGTCACACTGTAGATGTAGGCGGCTGATGTGCCCACTGCTATGAGGGTGTTCATGTTGGTGGTCCTGTGTCTGGCTGCCTTGATGGCCCCTGTGTAGAATTGCCAGCCAACCCAGAACTGCACCGGTGTCTCTATGATAAGCTGAAGGAAAAAGTTGACCTGTCTTGGTATATCAACTATTGCCGACAGGCCTATCCTGTCCCAGTAGACGAGCACAAAGAGGGGGATCGTGAGTACTACCCCTGTGGTAAACTTTCTCTTCAGTCTCCTCAGCTCCTCATCCCGCTGTCTCTTTTCCTTTTCAACTATATCCTCTCCAGGAGTGAGTTCTACTACGTCATAGCCCCTCTCCTTGATGGCCTTCTTAAAGTCTCTCATCCCCACCTGAAGAGGATTGTATTCCACCGTGGCCCGCTCTGTGGCAAGATTGACAGAGACAGAGATCACCCCTTCAAGTGAAGAGAGGGCCTTCTGAACCTTCCCTACACAGGCTGCACAGGACATCCCTTTTATGGGTATGGTTATCCTGCTTGTGGAAACCCCATAACCCAGATCCTGGATGGTCTTTATAAATTCCTCTACCCTGGCCCTGGAAGGATCATAAAATACGGTGGCCTTCTCTGCAGCAAAATTTACACTCGCATCCTCAACCCCCTCTATGCCTAAGAGGGCCCTCTGGATGCGTGATGCACAGGAGGCACATGACATCCCCCTTATGGGAATGTCTATCCTTTTTGCCCTGGTGGATACCTTCCCCTGTCTTTTTACCTCAGGCTCTGGCAGTGGACAGCTCCCGTCTTGCATATTATAACCCCTGTATCTTTCCCTGGATCTTTGTTATCCGCTCTTTCAGGTCCCTCATCTCTTCCTCCGTCACATCCTCCCTCTCCATCATAAACGATATCCTGTTCATCTCTGCTGCGAGTTCCCTCATCATCTCAGCGATTCTGTAAACTTTCTCCTTATCTCCTGTAACATTTCTGTTATTTGGCCTGTCATCTCTGTCATCATGCTCATCATCTCATCATGATCCATCATCTGGCCCCTGCCCATCGCACCCTCAGTGTGCCCTTCATCAGTCATGTGGCCTCCCCTCATCATGCCGTGGCCCATCTGGGCAGACGCATGGGAATATAAAGTGGCTATTATCAGCGCCACTATAGTCAAGGACTTTATCATTTTCTCTTCCTCCTGTGTGCTATCTAAAATTGATACACTCTATTGGTTCAATCTTGAACTGCTCCTCACCCTCAACCCTCTATACTCCACCCAGTCGGTCATCTGGTATACCTCGCCCTTTGGTGGGAATTCCACTTCCTGCCATGAGGAGATGGTGTAAATGTGGAGGGCTATCTGCAGCTCCCTCCTGGGGATGGCCCTCCTGCTCGTCCAGCGCTTTATCCCATCTATATAAAACTCTACCCTGTCGGGATACCAGTCGAATCTGTATACGTGCCAGTCACGAATATCAAAGGATGGGTCTTCCCAGAGAAAGGAATTGTGCGTGGGGGTCTGGTCAGCACCTTCCATGCCTGTTGCCATATACCAGGTGGTCATAAGCACTGCATGGGGTCTGGCGGTAATGAGTTCAAAGTCTATCTCATCATGAGTTCCATCTGAAAATACCTTGGCAATCTCCGAACAGGCAAAAAAACTCGCTACTGCCCCAGGAACATCAGAAACCTTTATCCTTGCTGAATAGGAACCATAAGAGAAACGGTCCTTTGTATATATGAAGCCTGATGGATAGACTTCACTCTCGGACAGCCCGAGCTTTAGATAATTGATGCCTGATGAGTTCAATACCATCTCTGGATCACTCCTGAAGTTATAGAGCTTGAATGTTGGTATTCCCCCACTGGAATATGGATAGCCTGTCCGAATCAAAGTCCTCCCTGAAATCTGTCTCTATAGGGGCAGAGTCTGACAGAAGGGGAAGAATCAGGAGCAGGGCGGAAAGGCAGGGGACCAAAGCACTCACTTTCAGGAACCTGGTGATTATCATTATCCTTTATTCGATCAGATCCTTCTTTCGCTCTTCAAACTCCTCCTTGCTTATCTCTCCCCTTGCGTATCTCTTCTTCAGTATCTCAAGGGCGTCATCCCTCTTCTCCTCCGTCTTTGTGCCGGCTGTAACGAGTTTTACCAGGTATATGACCCCCACTATGATCAATACCCAGAATAGTATCATGAATATTCCACCAAAACCTCCACCCCATCCATTCATCCAGTGCATTCTTGCCTCCCTTTTATTTGCCGAGCAATTGCTCAAGCCTTTCTATGTCGTATCCGATCACCTTTTCCCCGTTTATAACCGTGACAGGAGTTGTCATTATACCCATTTTTTTCAGTTCATTTAATGCATCCCTGTCTTTTGTAACCTCTCTCTCAATAAACTGGACTCCCTTTTGTGAAAGAAACTCTTTCACCTTTCCACAGAACATTCATCCTGCCTGTGTGTAGACCGTGACCATCCTGTCCGTCATCCCGATCCCCCCTTTAAAGGTTATCAATAACCCTCTTTAGTTTATCCCTGACCTCTTCGGCCACACCCCTGAGGTCAGGGTTATCAATTGCCTGCATCGAGGCCATGGGGTCGATGGTGGATACCTCCACCTCGTTACCGTCTCTCTCCTGAACGATGACATTGCAGGGGAGCATCAGCCCGATCCTGTCTTCTGCCTCAAGCGCCCTGTATGCAAAGGGTGGGTTACATGCACCAAGGATCTTGTAGTTTCTGAAGTCCACATCAAGTTTATTCTTGAGAGTCTTTTTTACATCAATCTCTGTCAGGACCCCGAAACCCTCGTTCTTCAATTCTTCTGTCACCCTCTTTAACGCCTCGTCAAAAGTAATATTCAGCCTTTTGCTGAAATAGTAACTCATAACGCCCCTCCTTTACTATGTGGTCTTCCGGAACTTCATTATCAAATCTATTACCTCGTCTATCTTCTCCTGTTTTTCTGCTTCTGACTTTCCCTTGAGGGCATGAGTGACACATCCCTCCAGGTGTCTCCTGAGGATCTTGTTCTCCACCCTCAGAATCGCCCCGACTATCGCATGTAGCTGTGTGAGTATATCCACACAGTACCGCCTCTCCTTTATCATCTTCTGGACACCCTGTATCTGCCCCTCTATCCTCTTCAGCGCTACAAGCTGATCCTCATGACTCGGATTCCTCATATTCCCTCCTCCATCGCCATATTGGTCTTTAATCCTGATTTATTTATACCATACCCCCCCATGGTATGTCAATATCGTTTTTACCTATCTACGGAACGGTTGATGAGATAGTTGAAAGAATATAGGATAATTGCTATAATTGAACAATTATTCAACTATCTTACGAAGCAGGAGGGCAGGATGGCCAGGAGAGGGGGTGGAGAGCCTGTCTGTAAGGTCGACTTCTTTGATCCAAAGAGGGTTGCATCTGTGCGGAGGAGATTAAAGCCTGACGAGACACTGCTGTCCCTTGCCGAAACCTTCAAGGCCCTGGGAGATCTGACGAGGATAAAGATTGTCTTTGCACTTGCGCAGCAGGAGCTCTGTGTGTGTGACCTTGCCAATCTACTCGGGACCACCAAATCAGCGGTCTCTCACCAATTGAGGGTTTTGAGGAACATGAGGCTGGTGAGATATCGTAAGGATGGCAAGATGGTCTACTATAGCCTTGACGATGATCATATAAAGAGGCTCTTTGACGAAGGGCTGAGGCATGTGGAGGAGATGGGATGATGGGAGGGGACTGCCGGAGATGACCTTGAGACACGAATCAGACATGGGGATGGAAGAGATCAGCAGAGTAGGGGAGGGTGATGAGGGAGCTGGGGAAGGGGCCTTAATCCTCAAGAAGATAGGCTATGCAGGGACCCTCTTTGTCATCGCCCTTCTGATCGATTATTATCTCCTGCCCGATGCCAGAGAGGGTGGTCTGCGCTCCATAGATTTCTGGTATGCCTTTGTTCCCTACCTCCTTGCCTATCTGATCTCAGGCTATGATGTCCTTAAAAAGGCAGGAGAGGGTCTTTTAAGAAGGGACTTCTTCAGTGAAAACATCCTTATGAGTATTGCTACCCTTGGTGCCTTTGCCATAGGAGAGCTTCCCGAGGCCGTTGGTGTGATGCTCTTCTTTAAGGTGGGTGAATACCTTGAAGACAGGGCTGTCAGTCATTCAAAGGGCTCGATAAAGAGCCTCCTGAGGATCAGGACAAACCATGCCAATCTCCTGAAGGGTGGCATGACTACAACAGTGCGCCCTGAGGATGTCTGTGTAGGAGATACAATCGTGATAAAGCCAGGAGAGAGGGTCCCGCTTGATGGTGTGATACTTCAGGGAGAGACCACCGTTGACGCATCAGCACTTACCGGTGAGTCGATGCCGAGGTCGCTTGGCCCAGGTGATGAGGTGCTTTCCGGAATGGTTAATAAAAATGCTGTAATTACAATTAGGGTGACAAGGCCGTTTGAGGAATCCACGGTAAGCAAGATACTGGAGCTGGTGGAAAAGGCTACAGTCAGGAAGGCGCCAACAGAGAGGTTTATCACGAAGTTTTCAAAGGTATACACGCCGGTGGTGGTTTCTGCCGCCTTTCTTATAGCGGTCCTGCCACCACTGCTGTATCAGGTGGAGGCATTGAGCCCACTATTTTCACACGTAGAGACCTACTCTGAGTGGGTCTATCGCTCCCTGGTGTTTCTGGTTATCGCCTGTCCCTGTGCCCTTGTGTTGTCGATCCCTGTGGGATTCTTTGGTGGAATCGGGGCTGCTGCAAAGAGGGGGGTCCTCTTTAAGGGCTCCAATTATCTTGAGGGCTTCAGGAATCTCCATACCATGGTATTTGATAAGACAGGCACACTCACCGAGGGAGTATTCAAGGTGGTAGATGTAAGGCCCTCTAATGGTTTTACAAGGGATGAACTTATCAGATTTGCAGCAGTAGCCGAGAGCCTCTCGAACCATCCGATTGCAAGGTCCATCTCCGAGGCCTATGGACAAAGCGTTGACAAAGGTTTAATACAGCAGTACGAGGAGATCCCATCTCACGGGGTTAAGGTCCTCTCCGAGGGAAGAGAGATCCTTGCAGGAAACGACAGGATACTCCATATGGATGGTTATAATATTGAACATGATACCTGCGTGACAGAGGGGACCATCGTTCATGTGGCCGTGGACAGGAGATACGCAGGATATATAGTGCTTAGTGACAGGATCAGGGGCGATGCCATGCAGACCATTGTCTCGCTCAGGAGGGAAGGGATAAGGCGTATAGTTATGCTTACCGGTGATGATAGAGAAGCCGCTGAGGGTGTGGCAAGACAGCTCGGGATAGACGAGTTTCATGCAGAACTCCTTCCCCAGCAGAAGGTGGAGATCGTTAAGAGGCTTGAGAGGGATGTGGATCGGAAGAGGGACAAGATCGCCTTTGTTGGTGATGGTATAAATGATGCTCCGGTGTTGATGGCGTCTGATATCGGGATAGCAATGGGCAGGTTTGGCTCTGATATCACCATAGAAGCCGCTGATGTGGTCTTGATGAAGGACAGGCTTTCTGCCCTCCTTGATGCAATGTATGTATCTAAAAGGACAAAAGGGATCGTCCTCGGGAACATAACCATGGCCTTTGCTGTTAAGACGTTCTTCCTTATCTTTGGCGCAATTGGTGTGGCGACCATGTGGGAGGCCGTGTTTGCAGATGTGGGGGTGGCAATACTTGCGGTCCTTAATTCAACAAGGATACTCAATATTTCGCCCCGGAGGGCTTCTCCTCGATAATCTCTAATCAAGACACTCTATCATCACTCCTTCTCATTTATCCCTCCACTTCTCTGACAAACTCCTCGGCTATTGGCATGAGATCCTCTATGTCGCTGTCAGCAGGCTCCTTCATGTGTCCACAGTCACATTCATGTGTTATGTTATAGGCAAACCTCAGGGCCTCATTGTATTCCTTCCTGACCTTTCCAGTAAGGATGTATTCCCTCTCAAATCGGTTTATCAGGTCATCGTGGGTGAGGGTGCCAATGTCATCGATCTCAAAGAGGCCCATAATGGCATAGATCATGCTATGGTACAGCTTTGTGAGTACCGCGAGATTGCTCACCCTTGCATCCTTTATGGTCTTTGCCTCGTTGAGGCTATCCATCGCCTCATTAAGCCTTCTTTCTCTTGTATAACTCATCTTTTTCCCCTCCTAATTTTAAAAGCCTTGCATTTATTGCAACAATTATGGTGCTCAGAGACATGAGCACTGCCCCCATGGCAGGGGTCAGAAGAACACCCCACTTGTAGAGCAGCCCAGCGGCGAGGGGGATTGCAAAGGTATTGTATCCTGTGGCCCATACAAGATTCTGTATCATCTTTCTGTATGTTGCCCTTGCAAGAGCTATGATTGCCACCACATCAAGGGGATTGCTCTTTACCAGGATGATGTCTGCTGTCTCAACAGCCACATCTGTGCCTGCACCTATGGCGATGCCTACATCTGCCATGGCAAGGGCAGGGGCGTCGTTTACCCCATCTCCTGTCATGGCCACTATAAGCCCTCTTGACTGGACCTCTCTTATCTTCTCTGACTTCTCCTGCGGGAGGACCTCGGCAAAATACTCATCAAGGCCGAGCTCCTCCGATACCCACCTGGCAACCTGTCTGTTGTCACCCGTTAACATCATGCACCTGATCCCCATGGCCTTTAACATGGAGATGGCCTTTTTTGACTCAGGCCTTATTATGTCAGCCAGGGCAATGGCCCCCTTTAACTCTCCATCTATTATCACAAAGACCACGGTCTTGCCCTGCGATAGGAGGTCCCCTATCCTCCTGTCTCCTGTTACTATCTCCTTTTGCCTGAGATATCCAGGGCTCACGACCTTGACCTCTCTTGCATTGACCCTCCCCTCTGCGCCCTTCCCGGGTATCGCCCTGAAACCCTCTACAGGATATGTCTGTGGAGATGAGGAGACTATGCCTTTTGCTATTGGATGTTCAGAGTGTGCCTCAACAGATGCGGCATGGGTGAGGAGTTCGCCTTCGCTCATCTCCGTATCGATCACAACAACATCCGTCACGCCAAAGCGCCCTTCTGTTAAGGTGCCTGTCTTATCGAAGATGATCGCCTGGATATTTCTGGCCCTCTCAAAGGCAGAACGGTTCCGTATCAGCAGACCATTCCTTGCTGACAGGGCGGTGGAGACAGCCACCACAAGGGGCACTGCAAGCCCAAGGGCATGGGGACAGGTGATGACCATCACTGTTACGGTCCTTTCAAGGGCAAAGGCAAAGTCCCTGTTCATTATTACAAGCCATATAAAGAGTGTGATTCCTCCTGCTGTGAGGGCTACCATGGTGAGCCAGAGGGCTGCTCGGTTGGCAAGGTCCTGGGTCTTTGATTTGCTCTCCTGTGCCTCTCTGACGAGCTCGATTACCTGAGAGAGAAAGGACTCCCTCCCTGTCTTCTCTATCTCTACGGTGATAGAACCCTCTCCATTGATAGAGCCACCTATTACCTTATCCCCTGCTCCCTTTGATACAGGCACTGACTCGCCTGTAAGCATTGCCTCATTTACAGAGGTTTGCCCTTCTATTATCCGTCCGTCAGCTGGTATCTTTTCACCAGGTTTTACCAGGATCCTGTCACCACTCTTGAGCTCTTCAAGTGGAACATCCTTTATGCTACCATCGGACATTAACAGGTGTGCCTCTGAGGGCATGAGCCTGGCAAGCTCTTCAAGTGCCCTCGATGCGCCCATCACAGACTTCATCTCTATCCAGTGGCCAAGGAGCATGATGTCAATAAGGGTAACAAGCTCCCAGAAGAATATCTTGCCCTCAAGGCCAAAGACGACCACACTGCTATAGACATATGCAGTTGTTATGGCGACCGAGATGAGTGTCATCATTCCTGGCTTTAAGGCCTTGAGCTCATCATAAATTCCCTTTAAAAACGGATATCCACCATAAAAGAAGACAAAGGACGAAAGCAGGAAGAGGATGTAGAGGTCTCCCGTGAATCTTATTGTCCTGTCGAGTCCCAGGAGCCTCTGTATCAGTGGTGAGAGGGCAAGGATGGGGACGGTGACCATAAGAGATATCCAGAATCGTCTTCTGAAATCAGCCACCATGTGGGCATGGTGATCTACATGCCCTTTATGTCCACTACGCCCTTCAGGTGCAGGGCGTGCCTTATGCGGCATCTCATCATGGCCCTTATGAATATCCCCTCCTGTTTTGGGATGTGCATGATGCCCTGAATGTTCTGGATATCCCATCTTTAACCCCCTATCTTCCTATTGCTATCCAGAATGGAAACTTGTGTGAAGGGATCTTATCGATTACCACCTGTCTTTTTGTATCTATTATCGCCACCATATCCTCTTTTGTTACGGCCACATATGCCCTCCTCCCATCAGGGGAAAATCTTACACCATGAGGCCCTTCCCCAACTTTTATCTGCCTTACCACCTTCCACTCTTTTATATCAATAACCGTAACCACATCAGAACCTACTCCTGAAACATACGCATAATCCCCCTTCGGACTTATATCGATACCATGATGGCCTTTTGAGACAGGGATACGTCTGATTATCCTATCGTTTTTCAATTCAATAACCACCACATCGTCGGTCGTCTTGTTGGTGACAACACCATACCTTCCGTCAGGACTTATCGCAAGGTTATGAGGTGCACCCTCTCCTGTAAACTCAATCTCATGGATCAGGGAGTGAGTCTCAACGTTTATGTTGCTGAGACTCCTCGAACCACCATTTGTTACATAGGCAATCGGTCTTACAGGGTTGAAGGCAACATTGTGCGGGAGTCTGCCCACCAGGATCGTCCTGATCCTCTTCCACGTATCAATCCTGAAGACGTATATATTACTTGATGTTGCCCCTTCATTCACCACATAAACAGACCTGCTGTCATTTGTGACACCCACACCCTTTGGCGCCTCACCAAGGGGCAGTTCCTTAATAACCTTCAGGGTTTTTGTATCTATAGTGTATAGGCTCCTTGAGCCAGTGGCGACCACAAAGGCATACCTGCCGTCAGGACTCACAGCCACATAGGTGGGCTTTTTACCAACCTCTATCCTTGCGATTATCCTGTTGTCTTCTGTGTCTATTACAGAGAGATCATTTGAATCCCTGTTTGTGACAAATATCCTGTAACCGCCTCCCCCCATACTGCCCATACATTATGTGTTATGGATAGAAAAGAGGCGATTATCAATAGAGCCGCAATTATCGTCCTCCTGTCTTTTAGCATGAAGACCTCCATATTTCTTTTTGAGTTCATAGGGTTTATATATAACGCTCTGGATGGGCAACAAATCTGTCACGGCACCCCTCGGAACAGAAGACATAGCTCTTACCCATGAATTCGGCGCTAAAGACATGGGCTGACTCACTCACAGCCATGCCGCAGACACGATCACGCCATGCCTCCCAGTCTTTCCTCAACAGGGGTCTTCCATCGGTGAGGCGTTTGATCAGTGAGAGCTCGTTAAGCAGCAGTCGTGGTAGGAGGAAGTTTTGTCGAACACGCTCTTTGCCCCTCTTTGCAAGCTCAAGGGCCTGATCCTTATTCATCAATAATTTAAGGATTGCCTCTGCACACTCCTCGACATCGTTCACCAGATACCCACCAGCACCATCAGCCATCTGCAGTGGTATGCCGCCTGCCTGACCTGCCACTACAGGTGTTTCCTTCCACAGGGCCTCTGAGACAACAAGGCCGAACCCCTCCCTGATAGATTTCTGTACAACGACATCGGATAGAGACTGGAAGGCATTCACCTCGATATTGCCCACCCCTGTGAGATTGGTGAATATATGAATAGACGGGTCTTTTTCTCCCTCTCTCCGTATCTTATGGTAAACCTCCCAGCCTTCTGGATCATCAAGTGCCATCGATCCAACCATGGCTAACTGAAGGTTCGGGACATGTCTCCGAACAATACGATAGGCCTCGATCACCCCGAGCGGATCCTTCCATGGGTCAAAGCGTGAAACCTGTGTAATCAAAGGGCCATTCAATCTTACCCCTAACCACCCCAATACCTTGCGTGCAATATTCTGCAGGGGGAAGTTTTTGGGGCTGAGGGGGTCGATCGCTGGAGGGATGATCTCTACCTGCTTTACAGGGAAGTCAGGTGGGGCAAACTCATCAAGGGTGAAGATAGCAGCATCATATACGCTCAGCCATTGATGTAGGAAGGCCCAGACTTCTGGGTTTGGGCTGGAGGTATCAATGTGGCACCTCCAGACCCAGAGGGACCTGCCCTTGCCTTTGAATGCAGGTATCGGCGCAGGCTGGGGATCATGGACAAATACCACATCATAGGTCTCCTCCAGCATGGTCGCATTGTGTCTTGTGGTCTCAATATAGACCCTTTGATCATCCTTATTGAGGGGTCTGTTGCTGCCCTGTAGGGCGTTGTGGATGGTCTTGGTCACCTGGAAAAACTCCTGATCGCCACTGATGATCTTCCACTCGGCCACCAGACCAAGATCATTTAGGAGAGGGACGATTGATCTCAACAATTCCGCAACCCCTCCACCGTATGGTGTGGCGTTTAGGTGCAGTATACGAAGCCCTCGCAGGGTTTCTGCTAACCCATTCAGCCTGTCGAGTATCTCATCTGCCACAATCCCCCTGTAGTCCCTGATGGATCTTTGCCCAACGTCTACGCTCTGGAGCACCCTTCCTCCGTCCTCATTCTATGATCATATATTCTGTCTTACCGGTATCTTGCCCGATCCCTCGGACCTTCTGAGATTTAGGATATACTGCCTGGCTGCCAGTGCTGCCTTTGCGCCCTCGCCAGAGGCTATGACTATCCTCTTGCCGTATGCATTGGTGACGTCTCCGGCAGCAAATATGCCAGGATAGGATGTTGAGCAGTCAGGATTGATGATTATCTCGCCCTTCTCATTCAGTTTAACCAGGTTTGACACAAGTGAGGAGTTGGGCTTCAGTCCTATGGCTATAAAGACCCCTTTTACAGGGATGTCGACTGTCTCCTCCTTCCCCCTCTCCCTTATTATTATCCCTGAGAGTGTATCTTTGCCTGTAAACCTGAGAACCTTATAACCCTCATACCTCCTGAGGTTCTTGAAGCTATTCGTCCTCTCGATTATTACCGGGTCTGCGGTGAGCCTGGTGTCAGAGATGAGATATATACTGCGTGCTACTGTGTGGAGGTTTTCAACTATCTGGAGTGCCGAGTTTCCACCACCAATTACCGCCACATCTTCCCCCTGAACAAAGGATAGATCCTGGATGTTCCCGTAAAATACCCCTTTTCGCTGAAACCTCTCCTCACCCTCAACATTCAACCTTCTCCTTGTCATTCCAGTGGCGATAATCAGGGCCTTGGCAGAGTATCTACTCAACTCAGAGGTGGTGACATAAAAACCGCCTTCTGCTGGTTCTATCTTTTCTACCTCACTTATAAGATGATCTATATAGTGGGAGTGGATCAGTTGATACTGGAACTTCTCTATGAGTTCAGGCCCTGTGATAAAGTCAAAACCCATATAGTTCTCTATCTTTGTGCTGTCGATGGCCTGACCACCCAGGTCTTTTGTTATAAGGAAGGCCTCCATCCTCAGGATGGCAGCATACACAGCAGCCGTAAGACCGCCAGGGCCACCGCCGATTATTATCAGGTCATAGGATGTGCGGGGAAGTTCACAGACCTCATCAACAACAAATTTATTACGACAGCCTTCAGAACAGAAATAATAGATCTTCCCGCCACACTCCCTTGTAACCGCATCCTTCTCATCAACCTCCATCTTGCATACTGGATCTATCTTCTTTGCCATGACACCACCCTTTTTATTTCGACTCCTTGAAGAGGCTATTATGGAGTTTCTCCACCTGCTCGATAACCTCAAGCATCTTCTCACCCAGTCTGTGGAGGTCTTCCATGACCTCCTTATCAAATGCTCCTTCCTTGTAGAGCTCCCTCATGGCCTTGCCTTCGAGCATCTCTTTGATCATCGCCTTCCCGTCCTTCACCATTATGGTCCCATGCACTATAGCATCCCTGTCAAGCTTCTCCCTCTTTCCGGTTAGGACATAGTATCCACTGTGAGAATAATAAACCATGGAAGAGGAGGAATATCAGACCCTTCGTCCCCAGGGATAAAGAAGAAGCCTC
>MTOQ01000045.1 GCA_002011735.1 Nitrospirae bacterium JdFR-81
ATGGCTTGAACCTCCTGTCATTATTGGTTGTACAGGTGATATTCTATCACCTTTGACAGAGGTTTCAAGCCTTATGATAATTTTTTAGCGGACACTACTGCCCCACAGGGCTATAATAACTTTCTGATTATCAACTGGGGTTGTATTCTGAATATCATCCAATTAGATTACCAAAGAAATGTACGAAAAATTCTTGACGCTACCTCTTTTATATTTCAGTTTGATATTTTTTAAGAAAGGATTTCCTCATGAAATCTGAAAGTTCAAGCTATGTTAGTTATGTTTATTTGATAGAAGGCTAAATAACACTCTGTCNACCTCATCTAAGAGTTTTTTAAACATACCCCTATGGTGTTTTGTAGTGGAGAACAGCTCCATCCTTAACCTTTGAATTTTGGGATCATCACATCTCTCGTAAGTAATATATCCTCGATTAAGAGCCACTCGTTCTAATATAAGAAGTTTCTTCGATTTTTCCAAAAATGGCACGCATAAATTTTTAATTCTTTTAAGGGCGTGTGGGTTAATATTTATATTTTGAACATCAAGGATCTCATAAATCTCTCTTAGCATTATATATAGGGTATTGTATTCGAGTCCCCTTACTCCCCGTCTCCATTGAAGGAGCATAGGATTTTTCCAGAACCATAGAAAGTTGCGTTCTCCAAGATGGATCAGTTCAGAACATAGGCAATAAAGTTCAAAATAAGGGTTTCTCTTTTTTCTTTGTTCACTGGTCACCTGTTGTATCTCCGGTTTTGGTTCTTCTCTTGCAAGATATTTCCATAGATTCTTCAGTACATATTGCCCATTTATATCACCTGGGGTATCAAAATGAACAAGTGAGAGGATCACCTTACCCATGCCATAATTACCTTCTACTACAGCAGGCTCTCCATAAAGTCGTCTTGGATCCAGGTTAATACGATATTCATTCTCAAGTTCTGACCAATTAATATAGCTCTCCACATCTCCAACATTCAAATCTGAGCTAAAAGAATCAGGTAGAGCCTTACCATAGGTAGCAAGTACCTTTATGCTGTCATCTTCTATTTGAAACTGTGAGGGCCACCAGACATGAAAAGCAGGTTGAGAAGATTGTCTTACGTCAGATAATACATTCCGCCATATGGAATGTGTATAGATATTTAAATAAATTCTTCCGCTGAAACTTGGAACTCTCTCCTCTGATTTCTTCCTTTTAATGTTTAATAGCCCTATTCCATCTTTTGTCATTGTTGCCAATCCGGCACCACCACAAAATCCGAGGTAATTACCACCCTTGCTTACAAAATCTCGTATTGCCTTAACACCAGCATCCCCAAGGGCCTTCCGTTTGTTGGAAGCCCATCCTCCAGGGACAAAAAGCATCCTGTACCTGTCTAGCGCACCTGCCTTTATTTCCTCTGAACGGATAAGGTCAAACCGAAGGCCTATCGCTTTAAGAGCCTTATAAGCCATAAGTCCCCATAGGAAAGACTCATCCCATAAAAAGGCTACACCATCTTTAACTTTTAAGTGTTGAATTTTTGATTTTAAATTTTTCTTCATATCCCCTTGGAGTTATCATGCGTTTATTCCATATAAATGTTTGAGAATTACCGATAATCACTATGCTTTGCATGTCTATATCTTGATTGAACATGTTCTTCAGATCAGTAATAATTATCCTCTCATCCTCTCTCATGGCAGCCCTAACTATACCAACAGGTGTGCAGGATGGTCTGAACCTGAGGATGATATCCCGTGCCTTCTGTATCTGTTCCTTTCTCCCCTTGCTCTTGGGATTATAAAGGATTATCACAAAGTCTGCTGATGCTGCTGCCTCAAGTCGCTTCTCAATAATATCCCATGGTGTGAGGAGATCACTAAGACTTATTGATGCAAAGTCATGCATTAAAGGGGCTCCGAGCTTAGCTGCTGCCGCGTTTAAGGCTGCAATCCCCGGTATCACCTCAACATCTATATCAGAGCCCAGAGTACAGAACACAGAATTCAGACCTTCCCTCTTTCTATCCGTGCTTTGTGTTTTGTATTCCTTGTTCTGTGCTTTAAGAATCTCAAATACCAGCCCTGCCATTGCATAGATACCAGGGTCACCACCTGATATAACAGCCACTTTCTTGCCACTAGCAGCAAGCTCCACAGCCTTCTTACATCTGTCAATCTCCTGCCGCATCTGGGAGCTTATAACTTCCTTGCCTGCTAAAAGCCCACGTATGAGATCAAGGTATGTCCTGTATCCAACGATCACCTCAGCATCCTCAATGGCTGCCTTGGCAGCAGGCGTGAGGTGGTCAATGCTTCCAGGACCAATGCCCACAATATAGAGTCTGCCTCTGGGCTTACTCTCTGTAACTGCTACGGTAACATTTCCAATTTTATGCTTTGATACAAGCAGCCTATTGGCACCTGCTGCAAGTATAGCAGCAGGCTCTGCAACTGCTACTGCACCTGTTGAGGACCTGACCGCATCTGAACCGCTGATTCCCAGGGCCGAGGATAGGCTGTTCAGTTCATCCTTTGAAAAGAATTCGATCTTCAGACCTTTATTACTGGCGAATTCAAGAAGTCCTTTCTCATCCCTTTTAAGATCAATGGTTGCTATGCCCCTTACAGCATGGAATGAAAGTCCCTTATCCTGAAGAACGGCCCTTACAGCCTCCTCAATTTCTTCTGCTGTAGTGCCTCTGTTACAACCTATCCCCAGGATGAGGCTCTTTGGTCTAAGGAGGAGGGCATTGGTATTAAGAAGTCTGTGTGTGATTATCACATCTGCCTCATCTGCTGAATCGACTTTTATAAACTCCTCTGGAAGCTTCAGAGCTGCAAAGGCCCCTTCTATCTTTATCCTTATTCGCTTGCCATTTACGATCCTTGCGCTCACCTTCCGCAGTTTCCCACCATCCTCCACAAAGAGATCGTTTTCTGCTGCCCAGAGATCCAGCGACAACCTCCCCTGCACATCAGATGCTGTTGTTATAACAGCCTCTGCCCCTATATGGGTAGCAATCTCCCTTGCAAGATCATTGGCACCACCAATATGTCCACTGAGAAGGCTTATCACAAATCTGCCACCTTCATCAAGTACAACAACTGCTGGATCAATTGTCTTGTTTTTTATAAATGGAGCTATAGCACGTACAACAATGCCCGTGGCCATGATAAAGATGAATCTCTTTGTGACAGGCCATGTTGTGGATAACTCTGTAGTTTTAAAACGCTTAACTTCAGCCTCAGGGAAAAGGCCTGTAAGTCTCCTGGCCAGATTAAAACCATTGTCAGTAAGATAAAAAATAATTGTGCCGGGGGCTTTCATTGAGAAGTGGTTATCTCCTGTATCCATGCCTGAAGTCTTTGTTATAGAGTTTTGACTCCTTCTTCAAGGAGGTCTCTGAGGCCCTGAGAGCTTCACCAACGTATATTAAGGCTGTTTTTTTTATCCCAATCTCCCTGACAACCTTTGTAAGATCCTTCAGCTTTCCCCTGACCACCCGCTCATCAGGCCATGTTGCCCGCTCAATCACAACAACAGGGGTGTCTTCAGGATATCCCTCAAGGAGCTCATCCCTGACCTTCTCTATCAATCCAACACTCAGAAATATCACCATTGTTGATCTATGCTTTGCCAGCTCTCTCAACCTTTCTGTCTCAGGTACCGGGGTCCTCCCCTCCATGCGTGTAAAGATGACTGTCTGGCTTATCTCAGGAATTGTGAGCTCCTGACCAAGTATGGCAGCACCAGCCATTGCTGAAGAGACACCGGGAATTATCTCATACTTTATGTTTAGTTCTCTGAGCCGCTCTACCTGCTCTGATATGGCACTGTAAAGGGATGTATCTCCTGTATGAAGTCTCACCACAGTCTTTCCATTCTCTACAGAGTCCTTCATTATTCTCACCATCTCATCAAGTGTCATACCTGAGGAATCAAACACCTCGGCCTTGATACCCTTAAAAAGGGCGGGATTGACCAGACTTCCTGCATAGATGATCACATCAGCCCTTTCAATAAGCCTTTTGCCTTTAAGGGTTATCAGTTCAGGATCTCCAGGCCCTGCACCTATGAAATAGACCTTTGCCAATTCTCTACCCCATCATCTTCTTTTGTATGGATAGCTCTTTGATCTCCTCTATCCGGATGAAGGTATTCTGAAACCTTGGTATATGAATTTATTATAATATCTTGCTCATACTCTGACATACCCTGCAATAGAGTGTTTCCCATAAAACTCATCGCACAGACACGGAGATGAATGATGGGAATGTTGTTTTTAAAGGTTCTGTATATTGCATACATGGGGAATCAATATTATGGAAGATAGCTGTTGCCTGAACTATTAAAAGGGTATCAATGTTACTGGATATCTGTTCTATATTTTTACATACATTATGGGTATATTTTGCCTTGAGTGCTATATTCCTGTTATCCCCCTCACTGGAGGAATAAAACTGATTAACATACTCTGTAAAGCGGCCTTTTAATTTTCTCAGATCTTTCTCTGTCATTTCCTAACTATAATGGTGGAAAAGTAGTCAATATCTTCCGCCTTCAGGCTCTTCAGATCTGTAAATATCCTTTCACCATCCATCCCGATCCTTGAGACACAGACAGCCCTCTCCAGAAGGTTCATCTCCTCAAGCACCCTGACAACACTCCCAACCACTCTGTGAACCTTCATGAGCACCACTGTGTCAAACCTCTGGAGCGTCGCTCTTATATCATCCATATAGGTTGCTGGCAGGATCGCTACTCTTTCATCAGCAAGACCAAGGGATATCCCTGCTGCTGCGGCAGATGCATTGATAGAGGAGACACCAGGTATAAAAATCATCTTTAATTCAGGAGACAGTCTGTGCAGTCTCTCGTGCAGATAAAAGAATGTACTGTAGATGGTGGGGTCCCCAAGGGTGAGAAAGGCTACATTCTTTCCGCCATACAGTCTGTCCAGGATCGTCTTTGTGGCTTCATCCCATCTTGCGTCAAGCTCAGGGTCAGGCTGGGATCTTGTCTTCTTCATTGGGAAATGTATCTCTATGATCTCCTTATCATCAAGGGAGACCGCCTTCTTTGCAATTGAAAGGGCGAGACTGCCACCTTCTTCCCTGCCCTTGGGTACACAGATTATATTCACCTCTCTTAAAATCCTCATTGCCTTGAGTGTGATCAGCTCAGGATCACCTGCTCCTACCCCTATAACATAGAGAATCCCTGACACTAAAACCTCCTGTTATGTGCCTTAATCCATACTGAGCCTTGTACCGGTGATGATAAAGACCGGATTATGGGCTGCCATGTGCCTTTTCTGATTGATCTTCCTGGAGCTTGATACCGATACCTGACAGACCTCTGTATTGAATCCCTTTGTCTCCAGGGCATTCAGGGCCTCCTGCAGGGTCTCAATTGTGGTTGCATTTATTACCATTATCTCTGCCCCCTTCTTTGCAGAGACTTCCACAATCTCCTCAAGCCTTCCACCACTGCCTCCAATAAAGACCCTATCAGGTGCTGGTAATTCTCTAAGGGCATCCGGGGCCTGCCCCTTTATCACCCTGATATTAGAAATGTCAAACCTTGTTATATTTGTCTGGATGTTCTCTACCTGCTCGTCATTTTTTTCTATGGCAAAGACCATGAGTTCTGGATTTATCCGTGCCACCTCTATTGATACAGACCCTGAACCAGCACCTATGTCCCAGAATATTCCCTTTTGAGGTAATCTCAATTTATGTATGGTGACGGCCCTCACCTCATCCTTTGTGATCAAACCCCTTGAGTGCTGAATCTCCTCTTCTTTAAGGCCAAATCTTGTATCTCTCTTATCACCCTGGCCCTGGTGCTCAGGGTTCAGAACTATCACGACATTGGGATCTACAAAGGTCATATTCACAATCTCTCCTGGTGCTCCTTCAATGATCCTCTCATCAGGATAACCCAGTCTTTCACATACATACATCCTGATGGGCAGGTGATGGGTGAGGGATGAGGAGTGAAGCATCCTGGCAATCTCAGAGGGATTATTCACCTTATCGGTCAAGATACCAAGCCTGCCATATCTTTTTATAAGAGCCGGCACTTCTTCAAGCTCGTATTCAAGCTTCCTCCTCTTTGCAGGATCGGGTCCTCCATGAAGGCTTATGAAAAATGCCTCACCCCATGGTTCCTTTATCCTGGAGAAGGCTACCTGGATGCTTGATAGATCAGGCAGTATCTCCACAAGATCCTTACCAAACTCCCTGACAGCTATTCTCCCTATGCCAAAGAACAGAGGATCTCCAGATGCAAGAAGGACGATATTAGAACCCAGACCGCGATTGTCTTTATCTGTGCTCTGTGTTCTGTGTTCTGTAATCCAGGCCCTGATATATTCCATTGTCTCATAGACATTATTTATTATCTTGATCTTTCCTCTGACAGCCTCGTATTCCTCATACTCCCTGAATATCTCCATAACCCTATCATTTGCAAGGATGACAGGGGAGTCCTGGATCGCCTTTCTGGCCTTCCTGTCCAGAGGTCTGAAGCCCACGCCTATAACATAGAGTTTATTCACTGTTTGCTATTATCGCTCCTCCATAGGATACAAGATGCGCTGTAACAGGTATGCCCCCTGTGATCTCCTCTGCATAATCCCTGGCAGCAGAGCATACCCTCTCCATGATTCTATAATTATCAGGTATGGTTTTAGCAATATATTCAAAGATCTCCCTTGCTGTATTAAACTCCTGATCATGGGGCACATCAGCACCAGATGCATTCAGAAAATCCACAGCCTTCTTTATATCTATTGCTCCGAATCTCACATGGGTCTGTGGAGTTGCCATTGCTATCTTCAGCATCTTTGCCCATTGTGCACAGAGATGTATCCTCCTGAATCCATGCCTTTTTGCCTCCTGTAGTGAAAAGGCAAGGTGATCTCCCATCAGTACATAGGACTCCTCTGGAAAGCTGTATCTCTTCATATGAGCCTTCTCAGAGGCCCGGCCAGCGGAAAGGACCACCTCCTGCTGGCCCGTTGCCCTGGCAACATCCATTGAAGATGTAATGGTTGCTGTCCATGCCTCAGCCGATACAGGTTTCACATATCCTGTGGTGCCCAGAATGGAGATGCCTCCTACGATGCCCAGTCGGGGGTTTAATGTCTTTCTGGCTATATCCTCACCATTGACAACAGAAATGGTGACATCTATAACAGAACCCATATCTTTTCCACTCTTGTCTGTGCTCTGTGTCCTGTGCTCTGTTATCGCCTCCCTCACTGCCTCTTCAATCATTCTTCGGGGGACAGGATTTATAGCTGCCTCTCCTACAGGCACAGGAAGCCCGGGCTTGGTAACAATACCCACACCAGGGCCACCTTTGATGATTACAGAATCCACACCTTTTCCACTTTTGTCTGTGTTCTGTATCTTCACTTCTGCCACTATCTCTGCACCATTTGTTACATCCGGGTCATCGCCTGCATCCTTGATAATTGAGGCCATGGCAATGAGTTCAGAGCCAAGGGTAAAAAGTTTAGAGCTATGTGCCCTGAATCCTGCCCTCTTTCCATCTGGGAAGGGTATCTCAACCTGAAAGCCCAGACTTTCCTTCTTTCTATCTGTACTCTGGGCTCCGGGCTCTGGGCTCTGCAACAGCAGCAATGTTGCAGCCTTTGCCGCTGCTGCAGCACAGGCACCTGTTGTGTATCCCCATCTCAGCCTCTTCTTCACATTATAACCTGCAACAGTGACTAATATCGGTACTCAAAGACCATCTGATCCATTGCATCCTTTCTGAGCAGATACTTGATCTTCCCTTCTGCAAGGCATTTAAAGGCGTATTTAATTATCTCTTTATAAAACTCGCAGAACTCTGCCTTCCTGTACATATTCCCTCTGCCGTACATCTCGGCAGGACAAGGAGAACCACATATATGCCTGTAATCACAGGTATTGCACTCCTCTATCTTCTCCACCATCCTCGCCCTCACTGCTCTGAATGGCTTAGACCGCATGGCCTTTTCTATAGAGGTCTTGAAGATGTTTCCACCTGAAAACTCCCTGAAGCCAGTAAATTCACCACAGGGGAGCATATCACCATTGGCAGTAATGGTAAGGAATGTACGGCCCCCACCACAGGGAGAGATGTCGCACATCATGCGTCTGGCAGTTGGTGATACAATGGCGAGTATAACATTGGCAAAATTACCCACCACAATCTGACGTCCTGACTCTCTGGTAAGTCTCATGGCAGTCTCCACTGCATCTATCAATGATCTGGCAAAGACTCTTTCATCAGGCTTCAGCCTCAGGGCAGGTTTCTGTGTGACCCTCACGGGATTTAGCAGGACCACAGGGACCTTTTTCTTGTGCAGAAATTTAACATGATCGGCAAGGTGATGAACATTGTATTTTGTGACAGTTGAGATGACATTCAGCCCCTCATAGCCATTGAACCACTCTATCGCCTGAACAGCCTTTTCATAGTTGCCGTTCCTTCTGGTGGTCGTGCGGGAGCGGTTGTTTATATCAACTTCAGGGGCATCAAGGGATATTCCCACCCCTACCCTGTATTTTTTTATAAATTCAATATCTTCCTTCTGTAGCAGTAATGCATTGGTCTGGATACCAAACAGAAGCCTGCGGTGATACCTTCTGATCGCATCAAAGATTATATCCTTCACAAGCAAAGGCTCTGCTGCATGGAAGACTATTACGGGCTTCTTTTTAAAATCTCTGAAGTATTCAATAATCTTTTGCATGACCGTATCAAGCTGTTCACCTGTCATCTGCGTACCACCCTTACGGATATCAGAAGGGATGTAGCAGTAGGGACAGTTTGCATTGCACCTGTCTGTTGGATCTATATATATACAGTTCAATGGCTCATTGAACCTGAAGTTATACATCTCCTCATCAAGGTGTCTCTTCTCTCTCTTGTAAAGATCAATAAGTCCTTCAGGCAGGAGGAATCTCCCATCCTCCTTCGGTATCACACTCCAGAAGAGGTTCTCTGGGTCAAGTGCGAGCTTCCACCCTGCATCAAGATCAATAAAAGAAAGATTACGCTGGTTTTCTCTCATGGATGTTTCCCTCCTTGATTGATAATGTTTAAGCTTGTTCAAGCCATTTAAACCGTTCAGACCAGATAAAAACCCCACCCTCTTTAACTGCCTGAACGATTTAAACGGTTTGAACCTCTTGAAAGGTCCGGGCAGCATAGGCTGCCCGGACAATCCAGTAAAAAGTCTCCTAAAGGGGCATCTTCTTCCTGGGCACATCACCATACATCACGAAGTGGGTCAGTCCATTGGCTGTCTTCGCACACCTGAGATGGAAAGAGACTATCCCTGCCTTCTCACGTGAGTTGCCCTTCTTTTCAACCTTTGTTGCCTTTACCCTGCTCATGATCTTTCACCTCCTTCCTGTTAGAATGTTGAGAGATTTTACAATCTCCCGTCTCGCCTCTCCAATGGTGAGAGGAATACGCTCAAAGGGCAGGTCATCATCATGCTTTAATCTATAAATGAGTTCTGCTATCTGTGGGAGTCTCAGTTTGATATCCTCCATCTCCTGCGGTGCATTGAAGACCTCTTCAGGTGTACCACCCCTTGTGATCCTTCCTCTGCTCAGGATATAAAGCCTGTCAAGGAACAGGGGGACAAGGTCAACACTGTGTGTTGCCATCACTATGGTTACACCACCTTCTTTGTTGAGCCTCTGAAGGAGCCTCATCATCTTGTACTCACCCATTGGATCAAGTCCAGCGGTCGGCTCATCAAGGAGCAACATCTCATGCCCCATTGCAAGGAGCCCTGCTATACATGCCCGTTTCCTCTGTCCAAAGCTGAGATTATGGACAGACTTCTTCTCAAGCCCTGTCAGTTCAACCTCCTTCAGGGCCTCCATAACCCTTTTCTCCACCTCTTTTGTATCAATCCCCATGTTCAGGGGACCAAAGGCAACATCCTCAAACAGGGTTGGTGCAAAGAGCTGATCATCAGGATTCTGAAAGACGAGGCCTACATGTCTGTATATCTCCTTTGGTTTGAGGGTCCTTATATCCCTTCCCTTCAGATATATCTCGCCTTCAAACCCCTTCATCAGTCCATCCATCGCCCTGAGGAGGGTGGTCTTTCCAGAGCCATTTGCACCAAGAAGTCCGATAAATTCCCCCCGCCTGATCTCCAGATTTATGTCTGACAGGGCACGTGTGCCATCCGGGTATTTGTATGAGAGACCCTTTACCAAGAGCATAATCTCATCGTCTATCTGGAGCTTATTTACATCAGCCATATTACTCCTCCGATAATCACTATCAGGGCTCCAGCGAGGAGTTCCCGCATCTTCAGTGGCTTGCCCCTGAGAAGGGGCATATCACCAGAATAGCCCCGCTGTATCATGGCTTCAGATGTCTTCTGACTCTGCTCAAACCCCCTGAGGACAAGAGAGCCTGCAAGCACACCAAAGGAGTGCAGCCCCTTCTTTATTCCAGCATAGCCAAGACGGTTTTTCTGAGCATTATAGATGGTACTGGCATCTTCAAGAAATACAAACAGGTATCTGTAGGCAAAGAGCATTATCTCCACAAACTGCCTCGGTACCCTCAGCCATGCAAGGGCAGCAACAAACTCTGTAAAGGGAGTGGCAAAGCCTAAAACGATCACAAGGGACACACCCCCGATTATCCTGCTTGTAATCCTGAGCCCTTCAAGGAGTCCCTCTTTGTAACCCGTTATCTCTATACAATACAGACCAACTGAAAAGAGTGGCTCCTCCCCTGTAAAAAAGAATTTCAGCAGCAGCACAACCACGGCTATGAAGAGGGGCTGTGCAAACCTGATGAGTATCATTCGTGGGGGTATCCTCATACTCAGGCAGAGAATAAAAGAGCCACCAGCTATTAACAGGGGAAAGAATATCCCTTTGTAGCTGAGCACCATCAGCAGGAGTGATAGAACCACAAGGAGTTTAATCCTTGCATCCACATCTGACAGCAGGTGCCTCTTCCTGAAGTTGTCTGAAAAACACTCACAGACCGCCATAGTTAAATCAGACCTTTTGTCTCTCTCCTGTTTGTATTCTGCGTTCCAGACGACCCCTGCTTCCATTTCCGGTCAATGTTCTCCAGTAATAACCCACGAAGAATCCACCAACGGCACCACCGATCATGAATACAAAAAGAAGCAGATCTCCCTGATCAGTATTTATGAGGGGCTCTCTCGGGGCCCTGCCATATTCCTCTGCATACTTTTCTACAATTGATTCATCAACCCCTCCCCACTTTGCTGCTGGGGCATCACTTAGAAGTGACAGGCTGAAAGTGATAAGCAGAAAGAAAGCCCAAAATCCTCTCCTGTAATTCTTATGTGCTCTGATCTTCATATCGCACCTCCTGCCTCTTCAGGCTTTATCACACCGAATTTGACAAGCAGGTCTGCCCTCCGCTTCAGAAGAAGGCCCACCATCCCTGCTGTCATAGCCCCTTCGACTATGCCGAGTGGAAGCTGTGTCGGAATAAAGGCTATGAGGATTTTTGTGAACAATGGCCAGAATGGGGCATCTCCCCTTATGCCAGCAGCCAGCTCCAGAGATGTGGTGGCATAAATGGCCCAGTCAGACAGTATACCTGCAAAAAAGGCTGAGAGGGTCAGGCTTACCTTAAACCTCCTCAGAAGCTTGAAGACCCAGAGGCCCACAAAGGCACCTATAACGCCCATAGACACCACATCTGCTCCAAGGGTGCTGAGCCCTCCATGAGCGAAAAACAGTGCCTGAATTAAGAGGGCAACAGTGGTGATGAGCACAGTAATTGAAGGGCCGATGAGTATAGCAGGTATGGCTGTACCGCCAGGATGTGAGCATGTGCCAGCCGTGGGGACCGGTATGGGCATAAGGGATATCACAAATACCACGGCAGCCATTAGGCCCACAAGGGGCTTATAAGAGATATCAATCCTTGATATCTCCTTGAGCCTCTTCATACCATAAATAACAAATGGTATGGCCACAACAAACCACAACAGTGCCCACCTGAAGGGCAGTATCCCCTCCGAGATGTGCATGGCATGAGCGGTATCAGTAAGCAGTAGCGAGTAAATGATAAATATAGAAAAGGTTATAAGAGGCCTCTGAATTTTGAATCTAATGCCTTGAATCGCCATTGCTGTCTCCTCCTTACTTGGATGTTAAAATAGATTCTCGCTTCATTTCTTGTTTCCTTCTGCCATCTTGAGCAGGGCATTAACAATCGCTACTGCCACGGGTGTGCCACCCTTCCTGCTCAGATTGGTTATAAATGGAAAGTCCTGCCTTGCAAGCAGTGCCTTTGACTCAATGGCCCTTACAAACCCAACAGGCACCCCCACAACCAGTAATGAGCGGGCAGTGGCATGTGATGAGTTAAGTATTTCAATGGTCTTCAGTAAGGCTGTTGGGGCATTTCCAATGGCTATGATACCGATATTGTCATTCTCTGCTAAGGCCTGTGCTATACCCTTCTCGGCCCTTGTCATCTTGGCTTCTTCCATCTCATGCCCTGTCTCCTTAGTTATTCCACAAAGAACCCTTCCACCCCATTTTGAGAGAAGCCTTTTGTTTATACCAGCCCTTACCATCTCTACATCCGTGAGGATATCCCTGCCTGCCCTGATTGCTGCAACACCTGTATTTATGGCCTCAGGGTGGAAACGGAGTGAATTCTTGAACTCAAAGTCTGCGGTTGAGTGTATCACTCGTTGCACAATGGGAAGCCTTTCAGGGGGTACATCACTTAGATCCACCTCTTTAGACAGGAGTTCAAAGCTCTTCTCCTCTATTCCCTGGGGACTTATACCAGTGGCCTCCTCAATCCTTTCAAGTACCACCTGTACCAGTTTGCTGTTTATACCCAGGGGCTCTGTATAAATGAACTCAACATCTGGTGCCATTGCCTTAACACCCTCTATGATCTCAGGGATGTCTTTGGTCACATGCATACCACTGCTAAGGAAGTAGGGNTGNACTATTATCCTGCTGGCACCNTCNGCAATGCATTTTTCCAGGGCCTCCCTGATGTCCGGCCTGGCAAATTGCAGATAGGCAACCCTCACACAGTCCTTGCAACAGCCNGGATGGATCACATTGTGCAAAAGACCGGCTACCTGTTCAATATTGTTTGCATCATCCTTAGGGCTTCCATGCCCTGCAAGCAGTATTACTTCCACGGCACTCCCTTACAAATTCTATAAAGTTTTTAGTTATTGTTCGGTTGCTTCCAAAGTGGATATGCACATAACTGCCGAGCACATTCTTGATTCTGTACCCTTCATCCTGAAGCTGATTCCCCGAGCTGTCCTTAACAGAATAGATTATAGAAGGATTCAGGACAACGGTCTGTGCTCTGAAATCCACCTCTGAATAATGAAACTCGTGTCCTCTCATCACAGCGCCAGCCTCGCCCAGAATTGCTCTCTCCCTCAGGGTTATCTCCCTGTATCCGAGCCTGGCCCTGCTCTTTGTCATTCTGACCACCAGGGGGAATACACCAACCATTGGATGGAAGTTCTTTTCCAGATCATGGATGCCTTCCGTAAGGTACATAAATCCACCACACTCTGCATATATGGGTTTTCCCTCTTCTGCCCATCGGCTTAATGCCTTTATCATCAAGCTGTTCCTGGAGAGCTCTTTTGCATAAAGCTCTGGATAACCCCCTCCTATATACAGGGCATCCAGCCCCTCTGGTATCTCCTGATCAGCAAGGGGACTGAAGTGGACTATCTCCGCCCCCTGCTTTCTTAATAAATCAAGATTGTCCTGGTAATAAAAACAAAAGGCCCTATCACTGGCAACCCCTATCCGGACAGGATGGACAGGTCCCAGAGACTCCACATCTGGTGCTGGACTTATAGGGTCTTGAATCCTGTATGCTGGATCCTGGATTAAGCTATCTATATCAATGTGCTCTATAACAGTATCAGCCAGCTTATTAAGCCCCTCTGGTGTTATGGGGTTTTCTTCTGCAACCACAAGCCCAAGGTGTCTGTGGGGGATCTCAAAATCCAGATCCCTTGGTAGATAGCCGAGTATGGGAATATCCTTGATATTCTTCTTAAGCCTCCTGTAATGCCTCTCTGAGGCCACACGATTAAAGATAAGCCCCTGAATCCTGGAGCCTGGATATTGGCTAAATCCCTTAACAACTGCACCTGCACTCTCTGCCATGCCATAGGCATCCACCACAAGCACTACTGGCAGGCTGAGGATGGTGGATAGATGTGCTGTGCTGAAGTCCCCATCATATAACCCCATCACCCCTTCCACAACTGCTATATCAGCATCCCTGCTGTGTTTCATAAAGCAGTCAATTACATAATCAGCACCACACATCCATATATCCAGGTTCCTTGAAGGCCTGCCAGTGGCAAGCCTGTGAAGGCCAGTGTCTATAAAATCAGGCCCTGCTTTAAAGGGCTGTACTTTGTAGCCCTTTCTGGTCAGGGCAGCAAGGACCCCCAGGGTAATGGTTGTCTTGCCACAACCACTGTGTGTTCCTGCAATGATTAATCCCTGCATACCCTTGATAGCTCCTCTATCAATCTTGTATTCTCCTTACGGGACCTTACAGCAATCCTTACGTAGGAGTTATCAAGCCCTTTGAAATTTGAGCAATCCCTGACCAATATCCCTTTCCGTCGCAGAGACTCTACTACTGTCTCTGCCTTCTCAAGTTTGAGCAGATAGAAGTTCACTTCTGAAGGAAAAGGCTTTATCCCGAGCTGTCTGAGACAATCTTCTAAAAACATCCTTTCTGAATTGATAAACTCTCTTGTCTTCTCTGCATACTCTATATCCCTGAGGGCCTCAATGGCAGCAGCCTGGGCAAGGACATTCACTGTCCAGGGTTCCTTAAAGCCCTTCAGGGTCTCTATTATATGCAGCGGAAATACTCCGTATCCCACTCTCAGACCTGTAAGACTGTAAAACTTTGTCATTGATCTGAGCACAATAAGATAGGGATTGCTCTCCACAGCTTTGATAACAGACTCGCCAGGGCAGAAGTCCATGAAGGCCTCATCAACAACCAGAATACATTCCATGTTACTTGCTGCCTCGGCAATCTTCAATACCTCATCCCTTCCCATGAGCAAACCCGTAGGGTTGTTGGGATTACAGAGAAAGGCCATGTCACAGGCATTCTTTCGCATTGCCTCTATAAATTCTTCAGGGTCAATACGAAAATCTCTTTCTTCCTCGAGATATAAGAATCTTATCAGTGTCCTGTGATCTGCCTCCTGTGCTCTTGCTACCGCCCTTTCATACTCTGCAAATGTTGGGGCCGGGATCAAGACCCTTTCAGGCTTTAATGCCCGTGGTATCAGATAAATCAGCTCTGTGCTTCCATTACCACA
>MTOQ01000062.1 GCA_002011735.1 Nitrospirae bacterium JdFR-81
CAGAGTATAGAAAGGATAGTATATGCAGTAATAAGTCACTTAAATGATCAATGGAGGAGAAAACCCTTAAAAGAATTTACACAAAACTATTGACATTACCTCCGCACCATTCCTGATTTCACCACTTCTTGTCTGAACTGGTAAAATTTAATAAAGGGGTGTTACTGTGCGGGTGATAAAGGGCGATACCCTGATATTGTCTGTGATAATGATGATCATGGCCGGCTGTGGGATGATAGCCAGATACGATTTATCAGCATACAGGGCAGATGTGGTTCCGGGGGAACTAAAGAAGGCGATCGAATCATACTGGGGCACATCTGGCAGGGTGGATTTTGAAGAGGCGAGGAGGTTATTCCTTAAAGAAGAGAAGACCGGTAATCCGCTGGCAAGGATGTGGGTGGCCAGGGCCTATTATCGTGGCAGGATGGGTTTCCCCAGGGATGAGGAGAGGGCACAGAGGATGGCCCAAGAGGTTATCGATGAGGTGAGGATGCTCGCAGAGAAAGGGATTGTGGAGGCGATGTTCCTCATGGGTGTATGCTATCGCGAGGGGCTTGGCGTTGATATAAATTATAAAGAGGCAGTGTATTGGCTTAAAAAAGGTGCAGACAACGGGTTGCCAGAGGCAATGAACAATCTTGGTCTGATGTATAGCACAGGTAGAGGCACCCACCAGGATTATGAGAAGGCCGTGTTCTGGTTTAGAAAGGGCGCAGAGAAGGGTGACCCTGGTGCAATGAACAACCTTGGTGGGATGTATCTCAAGGGCACAGGTGTACCACTGGATTATGAAAAGGCATTGTTCTGGTTCAGGAGGGGTGCAGAGATGGAAGACCCGCTGGCCATGTTCAATCTCGGTCTGCTGTATGACATGGGAATCGGGGTCTCAAGGGATTTCGACAGGGCTGTATACTGGTACAGGAAGGGTGCTGAAAAGGGTGAGGCGCTTGCCATGTATAACCTTGCCTGGATGTATATAGAGGGCAGAGGGGTGCCCAGGGACTATAAAAAGGCCATGTTCTGGTTCAAGAAGGGTGCGGAGAAGGGCGATCCGATGGCCATGTTCAACCTCGGGATGATGTATGAGAATGGGATGGGGGTGGATCAGGATTATAAAAAGGCCATCCACTGGTATGAGAAGGCCGCTGAGGAGGGTTTTGAACCTGCTGTGGAGAGGCTCAAAGAATTAAAGGAGTTAATAGAGTCACCTGTTATAGGCAATACTTTCTCAGGGTTTTGTTGACTTTTTTTCTATCCACCATTACCATAGTTAAGCCGAACATCTCAGTTTATAAAGGAGGATACAGGGTGAAGAGAGGGGTTGCCATATTTTTTATTGTGTTGTTTGTCACTGTTTATGCCCTATCGGGTTGCACCCAGCAGGACAAGGACATCGAGGCATTAAAGAAGGAGATAGCAGGGCTCAAGAAGGGACAGGAAGAGATACTCAAGGATATCAGGTCTATAAAGAAGTTCCTGCGCATCCCCGAGGAGTTCAAGGAGGCTGTCGTCAATATCGCAGGTGAACCATTTAAGGGGGCTAAGGATGCAAAGGTTACGTTGATCGAATTCTCAGACTATCAGTGACCCTTCTGTGCAAGACACGTCCGTGAGACGATGCCTGATTTGGTGAAGGATTATATAGAGACAGGAAAGGTAAAATATGTGATAAAGGATTTCCCCCTCGAGAGGATACACAAGAAGGCATTAAAGGCCCATGAGGCTGCAAACTGTGCAGGCGAGCAGGGCAGTTACTGGCAGATGCACGACAGGATCTTCTCCGAGAGGAAGCTGGATATCGAGGCCCTGAAGGGGTATGCCAGAGACATCGGTCTTGATACCGAGAGGTTCAACAAATGCCTTGACAGTGGTAAGGAGGCATCGGAGATAAGAGGAGACCTGCAGGAGGGGATCAAGGCAGGCGTGAGATCAACACCCACGTTCCTGCTTGGTCTGACCAACCCTGAAGACCTTTCAAAGGTCAGGGCAACGGTGATGATAAGGGGTGCACAGCCCTATACAGAGTTTAAGAAGGAGATCGAAAAGCTACTTTCAGCTGCTCAGTAGTTCGTTCCTGAGCCTCTTTGAGACAATATCAGCCCTTCTTACGGGCTCCGGAAGTCTGTATCTATCAGTGCATCTCAGGACTATATCTATTGCCTCCTCCAGCTCTATCAGGTGTCCTGGAGAGACAAACACAGGTTTTACCCCATCCCGTGTCCTCAACACAGCACCAATCCTTTTGCCCCGATAGGTGAGGTAGGAGAACATCCCTTTTCTCCTGTCAGGTTCGGTGTGATCCCCTATCAGTCGGGATTTTGCACAGCCGATGCTCGGGATGTTGAGGAGCACACCGATATGGGAGGCTATACCCAAACCATAGGGATGGGCTATGCCCTGACCGTCAAAGAGCAGGACATCAGGCCTTATGCTGAGTTTTCTGATGGTCATGATGATCGCAGGCCCCTCCCTGAATGAGAGGAAACCTGGTATATAGGGGAACTTCACATCTGTAATGGTATAAACATCCTCGATGTGTTCCAGTGCAGGGAATCTGAACAGGGAGGATACACAGACGACCCTGTCTCCACCGAATGCAGCGTCAACACCAGCAACATACTCAGGAGTCTTCTGTAGATGGATGAGCCTGACCCTCTTCCTGAGGGTCTCCTGAACAGCCATTGCCTCTCTTATATCCCCTGGCCATCTTCCGATCAGGGTCTCCTCCTTGGCAGGGGATTTCAGCCTTGACATGGCCATGTTATTATTTTAACTTAAATCTTGATTCACTGGATATAAAAACCGATGACTCGTCCTCTTCTCTCAATAGAAGGCCTCGATGTTTCATTCATAATGGACAGCCGCTCTATCAAGGCTGTTGAAGGTCTGGGCCTCCAGATGGGGGATGAAGAGTTTCTTGGGATAGTTGGAGAGAGCGGTTGTGGAAAGACCCTCACTGCGCTGTCAATCATGAGGCTCCTGCCATCCAATGCACAGGCCACGGGAAGGATATTATTCAAGGGTGAGGATATATTGGGGAAGTCTGAGAGGGAGCTGCAGGGAATCAGAGGGAGGGATATATCCATGATCTTCCAGGAACCCATGACCTCCCTCAATCCTGTATTCACCATAGGCTCGCAGATTGCAGAGGTCCTGATGGTTCATGAGGGTCTCTCCAAGAGGGAGGCGATGGATCGTGCCATTGAGCTTCTCAGGGTGGTGCAGATTCCATCCCCTGAATTGAGGATAAGGGAGTATCCACACCAGATGAGCGGTGGCATGAGGCAGAGGGCCATGATAGCCATGGCAATAGCATGCAATCCTTCACTATTAATAGCTGATGAACCAACGACCGCACTGGATGTCACCATTCAGGCACAGATACTCGACCTCCTCAACAGGCTTAAAGAGGATAATCAGATGTCGATACTGTTTATCACGCATGACCTCGGTATAGTGGCTGAGTATGCCGAGAGGGTTGTTGTGATGTATACAGGCAGGATAATAGAGGAGGCAGGAGTGAAGGAGATCTTTCTCAATCCACGCCATCCCTATACAAGGGGACTCCTTGAGTCCCTTCCAAGGAGGAGGGGAGAGAGATTGATCCCCATCAGTGGTCAGGTTCCGAGGATGGATGAACTTCCCCCTGGGTGCAAGTTTTCAACAAGGTGTAGATATGTAAAAGAGGAATGTCATACAAAAGAACCAGAGCTTTTACCTGTTGATACACCCGATCACAGGTGCAGGTGCATAAGGGCTGGCGAGATATGAAGGAACTCCTCAGGGTGATGGATGTGAAGAAGTATTTCCCCTTCAGGGGCGGAGGGCCATTAAGGGCTGTTGATGGGGTCAGCTTCACTGTTAAAGAGGGTGAGGTATTTGCCATCGTTGGAGAGAGTGGCTGTGGCAAGTCAACACTTGCAAGGGTGATCCTCAGGTTGATGATGCCCACAGGGGGCAGGGTGATTTTTGACGGGATGGATGTATTTAAGGCAGGGGGGGAGGAGCTTTCAAGGATCAGGAGGGGGATGCAGATCATATTCCAGGATCCAATGGCATCACTCAACCCAAGGAAGAGGATAATCGACGCAGTTGGCGAGCCACTGCTTATAAACCGTATGGTGAAGAGGGGGGAGGTAAAGGATCATGTTGTCGAGCTCCTCAGGAGGGTGGGTATCGATTCAGATGCACTCTATCGATATCCTCACGAGTTCAGCGGAGGACAGAGGCAGAGGATCTGTATTGCAAGGGCGCTTGCTGTCAAACCACGGCTTATAGTAGCTGATGAGCCTATCTCTGCACTTGATGTATCAATACAGGCACAGATTATGAACCTCCTTGAGGATTTGCAGAGACAGAACAGGATCACCCATGTCTTCATCAGTCATAACCTGCTTGCTGTCCAGCACTTCAGTAATACGATTGCAGTTATGTATCTCGGGAGGATCGTGGAGATGGCAAGGACAGAGGACCTCTTCAGCAGGCCATTCCATCCCTATTCAGAGGCACTTCTTTCAGCAGTCCCGAGACCAGAGGTTGGAGGGAAGGCAGGACGGATCCTGTTGAAGGGAGATGTGCCGAGTCCTGTCAACATCCCTGATGGATGTCCCTTTCATCCCCGATGCCACAGGAGGTTTGATCCCTGTGATAGAATAATCCCGATGCTTAGAGAAGTGGACAGCGGTAGATGGGTGTCATGCCATTTATATAACGGACGTTTCGGTAATTTAAAAGATTGAGGAAGGAGGTAATAGCATGATCCTTGGCGTCAATGTTGATCATGTCGCAACGGTGAGGCAGGCGAGGGGAGGGATCGAACCAGACCCAGTGGATGCTGCAATGGAGGCTATCGAAGGCGGGGCTGATGGCATAACAGTTCATTTAAGAGAGGACAGGAGACACATACAGGACAGGGATCTTGAGGTATTGAGGGAGAAGGTCTCCATCGAGCTGAATCTTGAGATGGCAGCAACAAGGGAGATGATCGGGATAGCACTCAGGGTCAGGCCTGATATGGTTACACTTGTGCCCGAAAAGAGGAAGGAGCTGACAACAGAGGGTGGACTTGATTTAAAGAAGAGCGAACAAAAGATAAAAAGGGCCATAGAGAGGATACAGGCTGAGGGTATACCAGTGAGCCTCTTTATCAATCCGTCCATCAGGGACGTTGTTGTATCAAAGAGGCTCGGGGCGCAGATGGTTGAGATACACACAGGCCGGTATGCAGATGCAAAGGGCAGGAGACAGGATGCCGAGTTTGAGAGGGTGAGGAGGGCCATCGAGAAGGGCCTCGAGATAGGGCTCCTTGTGAATGCAGGGCATGGCCTGAACTACTCCAATGTCCAGAGGATAGCCTCGATAAGTGGATTGAGGGGTCTTTATATAGGACACAGTATAATCTCACGCTCGATCTTTGTGGGCATAAAAGAGGCGGTGAGAGAGATGAAGGAATTAATAAAGGCTTAAGGGATAAGTAGTTAATCCAGGTGGCCAGGGAGATCCTAACCACTGACTACCATGATATACGGCATAGGGATAGATATAATCAAGATCGACAGGATGAGGTCTGCTGTTGAAAGGTGGGGGAGGAGATTCCTTGAGAAGGTATTCACAGAGCAGGAGATCAGATACTGTTATGAGAGGAGTGACCCTTATCCCTCACTTGCCGTTCGTTTTGCTGTGAAGGAGGCGCTTATAAAGGCGATAGGCTCCAGGGTGTTTATCCCTCTGACGGACATAGAGGTTGTAAACAGCATGGATGGCGCACCCATCATAAGGGCACATGGGAAGTTAAAGTATTTTTTAATGGAAAAGTCTATAAGTCATTGTCATATCTCGATTTCTCATGAAAGAGACTTCGGCATAGCCTTTGTCGTGCTTGAGAGGTAAGAGGGGATGGCCATGGAGCCATCCCATCTTTTTTATCTCCCATAGGTGTGGATATCCCTTGCCCTATCAGCATATTTAAGGATGTAGGATTTTTTTCTCTTCAGGTGATAGTGTTATAATGCAATTCCCTCTCTTATGATGTTCTCATAAAATGGAGTCCTGAATCTCTTCCCCTTCTTAAAGGCCCGACTATCCTTATCTTTAACAATGATGAGCAGATCAATATCTGACCATTCCCTGTAATCACCCCTCACCCTTGAACCAGAGGCGTAGATAGAGACAATTCTTTCAGGATGTTGTCTCTTAAGGGGCATTGCCTATTTTCTGAAGATTTTTTGATATGAGTGAACATATCTATGACATTTAACACAAATCAGATGGGTACCCTATCTTTTAAGCCTTACCATACCATTTTCAGGATTGTAGTCATACATATCAATATCGATAGGGGTATCCATAAGTGACCCCACCTCTTCAAGGCTCTCAGGATATCTACCATGCTGTGCATGGTAGAGCTTTATAGCCTCCTGTATACTCTTAAGGGTGGCCTCCTGCGATCCTTTCTTGCTGGTTTCGTATGCATCTATAAGTGTATCCCCTGCCTCCTCAAGGGGGTTCTTTCCCTTGCATGAGAATGGTAGTAAAAAGAGTATCAATAAGATTGCAATGACTTTCCATTTAGAAACAGCAATCATCTCTTTAAAAACCTTTTTAATTGCATATAAATTATAACACGAAATAATAAGGTGGGTAGTATCAAGAATCTTTTGCACATTTTATGATGACTCCTTCTGGCATATTCACATTATGCTGCTATGGACTTCCCCCTCTCATTCTTTATATGTCTCAAGCTTGCTGCCACAATCATCAATATAAATTCCTGGTATGATATTAATTTGCGAAAGTGACTTACGACATCAAGTATAGTGTGGGATTACCTGCAGAAACTGAGTGGATGGAGTTTAAAGAAGCCCAAAACAGTTTTGATTTAATAAAATACTCTTCTGTTTTTCAAGGCAACGAGACGAATCTTAAGAAGAGGATTTGAAAGCCTGCGCTTTTACAGATAACCTCAGCAGGATGTCATGAATAAATTAAAACGATATTCATAAAGGACAGGTGTTACTTCGCGGATAAAGAAACCTTCATAAGGGGAAAGGCAAGAGAACATGGGGCTGGTTCAAATGAAAAATATTATGCTCATTACATGCGGTTTCTAAATTAAGAACAGAAGGGCTGCGTAAGAAAGAGGTGGAGAGTTCATTAAATGTATAATAATTGAGGATTACGTGATGGAGGGCAGACCGCTTCCAGGATGTTGATTTATCGGACAGATTCCAGGTTCATTCTGTGATTGCAATTGACAGGGATTTAGATAGAGTATTCATAATAACCGTATATAAATCTTAAAGACCATCCTCCATATCCTGCCTTTCTCAGAAAATACCTCGATGAAGATGTTCAGGGGACGATTACAGTCATTGACAATCCAGACCTCTGCAGAACAAAACCCTTGCTGTTCTAAGCTATATAAAATGTCTTGGGAAGAATCATTCTAAAAACTTACGGCCTTATGTGGCAGTTAAGAGGCATACTCTGGGGGTTAAAGTTGTTGCAGGGAGATTGCGACCACCGATGAATTAAAAAAGCAGTTAATAGACTTCTGTCGCTCTCTCATAGTATGCCCTTATCACAGGGAGCTCAGGGACATTAGTGTAATGGGGAATGATGCGACGAATAGAGAGTAGAAGCAATAAAGATATCTTCTTCATGCTCATCCAGAATTTATGTTAAGCTGAATAATTACTATAATAAAGATACAGGATAGGGGTAGACTCAAGGTTTTTATTAGTCTCGTGCTCTGATAAAATATTGGTGCTATGCTGAAGGTTGTTACTGCAAAGGAGATGCAGGAGATTGACAGGCTTACCATTGAGGATTATGGCATTGCAGGCACCGTCCTTATGGAGAGGGCAGGGCTTGCTGTTGTAAGGAGGATAAATGAGTTATTCCCCAGGGGGGTAGATGGCAGCATACAGGATCAGGAAAGAAGGATTATCGTTCTCTGTGGAGGGGGTAATAATGGTGGAGATGGGCTGGTGGTGGCAAGGATGCTTCATAATCAAGGAATGGATGTAAGGACCTTTCTTACAGCAGACCCTGAAGACCTTAAGGGAGATGCAAGGATAAACTACAATGCAGCAATCAGATTTGGGGTTAAGGTGTATCCAATGTCCAGATTCCTTTCACATCACGCATCACGCATTACGCATCACGATATCATCGTTGATGCCCTTCTTGGAACCGGTCTTAATAAGGATGTGAGGGAGCCACTCAGATCAGTGATCGAGAGGGTGAACAAATCATCCTCAGTGGTTATATCCATTGATATACCGTCAGGTATATCCTCTGATAATGGCCAGGTGATGGGCACTGCCATAAAGGCAGACTATACTGTTACATTCGGCCTGCCCAAGAGGGGACACCTCCTGTATCCGGGCGCTGAATACACGGGGAGGCTCTTTGTAGAAGATATTGGTTTTCCTTCGGGGCTACTCATGTCAAAGAGGATTATGGCCAACCTTGTCGAGCAGGATGATGTTGTCCGTTTAATTCCTGAAAGACCGAGATACTCTCACAAAGGCACCTATGGGCATGTGCTCCTTGTTGCTGGCTCAAAGGGGAAGACAGGGGCAGGGATAATGGCGGCAAGGGCGTCTCTAAGGACAGGTGCAGGTCTTGTGACCATTGGTGTGCCTGAGGGGGTAATAAATGTGTTCCAGTCAAAGGTCACCGAGGAGATGACCCTGCCGTTGCCTGATAAGGGTAACGGCACACTCTCAAGGAAGGCTGTTGAGCCGATACTCGGTTTCCTGAAGAAGAGGGCAAATGTCCTTGCCATCGGTCCTGGTATCTCGGTTGATGATGAGATAAGGGAGCTTGTAAGAACCCTCATACTCAATGTGGATGTCCCTGTGGTGATTGATGCTGATGGTCTCAATGCAATAGCAGATGGTGCAGGGACATTGAGAAAGGCCAGGGCACCCCTCATCCTCACTCCCCATCCAGGTGAGATGGTCCGCCTTGTAAGAGGCACGATAAAGCATGGACATCAAGATACAGAGTTGACCACGAGGGATATAGAGAGGGAGAGGATAGATATTGCTGTCTCATTTGCCAGAAAGACCAGCACATATGTTGTGCTCAAGGGTGTACCGACAGTGACCGCCACACCAGATGGAGAGGCATTTTTAAACCCTACGGGTAACCCCGGGATGGCAAAGGCAGGTACCGGAGATGTGCTGACAGGTATTATCGCAGGCCTTATAGCGCAGGGCCTCTCCCCCGTGGATGCGTCCATTGCCGGTGTCTATATACATGGTCTTGCAGGAGATATATCCTCAGAGAGAAAGGGTGTGTATTCGATGGTCGCATCTGACATAATAAGGGCCATACCCCAGGCATTCAGGAGACTGGGCAGGTGAATCCCAGAGGTGTGAAGAAGGCCAAGTCCTTCTCCATCCTTGTCTTTGTCATTGTGGTGTTGATATTCTTTCTGGAGGAGGAGGTGACCATTCCTGTCCCGACCCTGACACAGGGTGTGTATCTGAAGGCCGGTTCAGCCCATATTGTGACAGGAAGGTGGTCTGTGCCATATGTCTATGACTGGGATGCAGATGGCAGGAACGACCTGCTTGTTGGACACAGGATGAAGGGACACGGCTATGTTGCATTGTTCAGAAATACCGGCAGAAGGGGTAGCCCTGTGCTTGAAGGGCCTGAGCTCCTTAAGGCAGGCAGGGACTATATAGATCTACCTCCTGAGGGCTGACAGGGTGTGTATATCTCGGTCGTTGACTGGGACGATGATGGAGATCATGACCTCCTCATTGGTGATGCCTCCGGGTATATACATGTATACCTTAACAAGGGGAGTAGAAGAAGGCCTGTTCTTCAGGAGGGCCTTGTGGTGACAAGGGGAGGCAGGCCGATCAATGTTGGTAGCAGGGCAGCCCCTGATTTTGTTGATCTCAATGGTGACGGAAGAAAGGATCTGGTGGTTGGCAACATGGACGGGTTTATTATGGTCTATACAAATGTCGGGGTTGAGGGGAGGCCTGCCTTCTCGGGTCCTTATAAGCTCAGCCTTAAAGGCGGCAGCCCCATTAATGTCGGCACGAGATCAGCACCAAGGCTCTTTGACTGGGATGGTGATGGGCTGAAGGATCTGCTCATTGGAGAGGTGAGGGGGTATGTGTATTTTATTAAGAACACAGGGACAGAAGATAAACCGCTCTTTATTAAGGCTGAGCGTCTCAGGCTTGAGGATGGGAGACCACTGAAGTACCCTTTAAAAGGGGCACGATCACGCCTGGCCGTCACTGACTGGGACGATGATGGTGTTCCAGATCTGATCGTTGGTGGTATGGATGGAAGGCTTATGTTTTATAAAGGCACCGGCAGGCCATTGAAGATAAAGAGGTGGAGGTGGCTAAAGATGAGGTTTCTTGAGAGGTTCAGGGAATGAGCAGGGTGATCACAGATGTGATAAGGCCACCGAATCTATATTATCCTGACCTGGATGCCTTCTTTACCACAAAGGATACGGATGAGAGGCCCTTTGGAAGGTTTAAGGGACTGTTCGTCCCGATCCAGAGGCACACTGACATCATCTATATACTCGACCGAGATGTGGATGATGGGGTCGTGGCGGATGCTGTCATCACCAGGGTCAGGGGGGTGTTGATAGGTGTCAGGGTTGCTGATTGTGTCCCTATCCTGCTTTATGATAGGATGAACGGTGTTATAGGTGTGGTTCACGCAGGCTGGAGAGGGACCGCAAAGGGGATCTTAAAGAGGGCAATCCAGGTGATGTGCGGGGTGTTTGGATCTTCTACAGGAGAGATCATCATTGCGATAGGGCCATCCATAAGGGGGTGCTGTTATGAGGTGGGCAGGGATGTGATAGGGCAGGTTGAAGGGGCCACAGGGGATGGTGGATATTATCGCAGGGGCCCCAATGATAGATTCTATCTTGATCTCTCAAAGGCGAACATGATCCAGGCACTATCAACAGGTATATCCAGCGAGAACATATGGGTGTCTGATGAATGCACATCATGCAACCCTGAAAGGTTCTTCTCTTACAGGCGGTCATGTGGTTCAAACGGCAGACAGGGTGGGTATATCGGGATGTTTTTAGAATAAAAGTCCGATGGAGGGGATATGTTAAAGGCAAGGGACATAATGACACGGGATGTTATCACGGTCAGGCCCGAGACAACCGTTGAGGAGCTTGCAAGGTTATTGATCGAGCATAAAATAAGCGGGACCCCTGTTATCGATAAGGACGGCAGGCTGGTTGGTATCGTTACGGAGAACGACCTGATCACCCAGAACAAGAGGCTCCATATACCTACAATAATCAGGCTGTTTGATGCATATATAATGCTTGGCTCAGGCAGGATGGAGGAGGAGATAAAGAAGATGGCTGCCACCACGGTTGGTGAGATATGCACAAGGGATGTGGTTACAGTAACAGAGGATACATCCATAGAGGAGATAGCCACTATAATGTCCGAAAGGCATATACACCTCCTGCCGGTGGTCAGGGATGAGAGGGTGGTGGGTATTATCGGTAAGGCGGATGTGGTTGGTGCGATGACCCGTGAGGCTTCTAAGTAATAACGAGGAGGAGACGATGGATATAGGGCAGAGGCTTGGCGAGAGGCTCAGGCCAGGTGATGTCGTGTGTCTCTATGGTGAGCTTGGTTCAGGCAAGACAACCCTTATTAAGGGTATAGCAAGGGCCCTGGGTATCGGAGAGAGGGATATCTCCAGTGCAAGTTTCGTGATCATAGCCGAACACCATGGCAGGATGCCTCTGTATCATGTTGATCTATACAGGATCTCTCCACAGGAGGTGCACGACCTTGGGCTCTATGACTATCTTGGTGAGGACGGGGTGATTGTTATTGAATGGGCCGAGAAGGTGGAGCCCCTGTTTCCGTGTGATAGGATCAGGGTGAGGATCCATCATAAGGGTGAGCATTCAAGGGAGATAGAGGTCGAGGGGATCGAGATATGAGGATCGGGATCATAGTGAAAAGAGGTGTCCCTGATGCGTCAGATTTTGTCAGAGGCGTGGTTGAGTTTCTCAGGGCAAAAGGTGTGAGGGTATTGCTTGAGACAGATGCTGCCAGGTCATGCAGGATGCGCGGGTATAAGAGAGAGGATATCCCTGACAGGAGCGACCTGATAATCGTATTCGGTGGTGATGGGACCCTCCTGAGTGTGGCGAGGCTTGTTGCCCACAGGGGCATCCCCATCCTTGGTGTGAACCTTGGAGGACTTGGTTTTATAACCGAGCTCCATAAGGATGAGATTTACGAGAATATAGAGAAGGTGCTTGCTGGAGAGTACAGTCTCGAAGAGAGGATAACCCTCTCTGCAGAGGTCTACGGGAGGAGAAGAAGGGCAAAACACACCGCACTCAATGATGTGGTTATAAGCAAGGGTGCACTCGCAAGGATGATAGAGCTCGACATTAATATAAACGAGCAGTATGTCACAACATTCAGGGCAGACGGGCTCATAATCTCAACCCCCACCGGTTCAACCGCCCATTCCCTCTCAGCAGGAGGTCCCATCATGTATCCCACACTCGAATCCTTCCTGATCACCCCTATATGCCCTCATACCCTTACGAGCAGACCGATCGTCATCCCTGACGAGTTCAATATAGACGTGGTGATAAAGAATGGTGATGATATATTCCTGACACTCGATGGTCAGGTTGGTCTTCCCCTTAAGGTTGGCGACAGGGTGAGGGTGAAAAAGGCCGATTACAGGGCAAGGTTTGTGCTTCTGCATGACAGGGACTACTTCAGGATACTCAGGACAAAGTTGAAATGGGGAGAGAGATAACAGAAGGGCTGGCAGATCTGCTGAGGTTTTACAGGGAGCTTGGTTTTGAGTATCTGCCCATGCCACGGGATGAACTCTTGCTTTCATCAACAGGGACATCTCATGGGACGGGCAGGAGGCAGGAGGCCCTCATGGGCTTGAGGGAGAGGATCGGTGATTGTAAGAGGTGCAGGCTCTCAAAGAATCGCACAAATATAGTCTTTGGCGAGGGGAATCCAGAGGCAAGGCTCATGTTTGTGGGTGAAGGCCCTGGGAGGGAGGAGGACATACAGGCGAGGCCGTTTGTTGGCGATGCAGGACAGCTGCTCACAAGACTGATCAATAGAATGGGTTTTAAGAGGGAGGATGTCTATATAGCAAATGTTGTAAAGTGCAGGCCTCCTGAGAACAGGAATCCTCAGGAGGATGAGATCTCAGCATGTCTGCCCTTCCTTGAGGAGCAGATAGAGATAATAAGGCCCTCTGTGATATTCTGTCTCGGTAAGATATCCACCCATGCATTACTCGGGATAAAGACACCGATAAGTAAACTGAGGGGAAACTTCTATTCCTATAAAGGCATTCCCCTGATGCCGACCTTTCATCCTGCATATCTTTTGAGAAACCCCCGTGATAAAAGACTCACGTGGGAGGATGCACAGAAGGTATTGAAGAAGCTTAAGGAGGATTGAGATGAAGAGACTATGGGCACCATGGAGGATGGAGTATATCCTTGACGAGAAGAAGCACGAGAGGTGTTTATTCTGCGGGATTGCCAATGAGAGAAAGGACAGAAAGAACCTCCTGTTACACAGGGGGAAGGAATGCTTTGTCGTGATGAATAAATACCCTTACAACAATGGTCACGTCATGGTCGTCCCCTATCTTCATACACCAAATTTTGATGGCCTCACAGATAGCGCACTCTTCGACTTTATAAAGACCGTCCGTTTCTCGGTGGATGTGCTGAAGAAGGTCCTCAGTCCTGACGGGTTCAACCTCGGCCTTAATTTTGGCAAGGTGGCAGGTGCGGGGATGGAGTCACACATGCATCTCCATATAGTGCCTCGATGGACGGGTGATACAGACAGCATGCCCATAATAGCAGAGACAAGGGTGATGCCTGAACATTTAATGAAGACCTATACCAAACTCAAAAGGGCATTCACGCAGATGAAGAGCCGATAATCCTCGTCTGAAATCCCATCTTGCGCACGGCGATGAATATATCCCTCTCATTGAGTATGCCCGGGTCGTACTCTATCTCTATCCTTCCCTCAGCATAATTGACAGACGCATCGTGTACCCCATCCTTCTCAAGCAGGGTCTTCTCCATATCCTCTGCACATCCCGCACAGGTGATCCCATCCACCTGAAGCGTCATCCTCTTCAAACCATCTTGCATACTCTTAAATTATAATATGACCACCATAGGAGCTGTCCACCTCCTTGGTGGTGTCAAGAATTTTTCGCACATTTTTCTGGTGACCTCATCGGCTTCAGTCTAAGCAATTGATAGTTCCCTTTCCTGTCCTTCTATCCTGTCTATCTTTAAATACTGCCTTAAGCCCCATCTCGTCCCCGCTATATGCCTGAGCCTCGCCGCTACACGCATCAATGCTGAATTCCCATCTGGAAAACACCCCACTACCCTCGTCCTACGTCTAATCTCCTTCATGATTCTCTCAAGTGGATTATTCGTCCTTATCGGAAATTAAAATAATCTTGTGTCTGGGATAAAAATACCATGAGTTAAAAAAAGCAACAGGAGGTTTGAGTATGGGAAGCAACAAAGGTGTTTATGGGGGGCAGTAAGGGAAGAACTGTTCAAGGAGGCAGTTAAGGATG
>MTOQ01000081.1 GCA_002011735.1 Nitrospirae bacterium JdFR-81
TGTTTCCAGTGATGGATCTTGACAGGATGATAGATATCTTTCAGATTTTCTTCCCAAAAAGTCTTAATAAGGGTGGATACTATGTCTCAACCAATGACCAATTTTCTTATAGATTTATAATTGAAATTTATAAATTGCCGGCGGGTGAATTAACCTACTTTTCTTTCTTTTCCTTCTTTTCTTCCTTCTTCTCTACCAATGAATCGTAATCCACGAATTCAAGCACGGCCAGGGCGGCGTTGTCTCCAGGCCTGAATCTGGTCTTTACTATCCTGAGGTAGCCGCTGTTACGGTGGGCTATCTTGGGGGCGATCTCATCAAAGAGTTTGTTAATGGCCTTTTTGTTCGGCAGGTGAGAGAGTGCCAGCCTCCTTGAATGGAGGTCTCCCCTCTTGGCAAGGGTGATTATCCGTTCGGCCAGTCTCCTCGCCTCTTTTGCCTTTGCCACGGTCGTCTCTATCTTGAGGTGCTCAAACAGGGAGATAACAAGACCCCTGAGGAGCGCCTTCCTCTGGTTCGTGTTCCTTCCAAAGCCCTTCCCTGAGACCCTATGACGCACTGCTGACCCCCTCCTGTTCTGCAAGTGCCTGGAGTGCTTCAGGATCGATCCTCATGTTCAAACGCAGACCCATATTGGAGAGGACCTCCTTTATCTCCTCAAGGGACTTACGGCCGAAGTTCTTCGTCCTCAGTATCTCCTGCTCGGTCATCTGTACGAGGTCTGCTATTGTGCGGATGTTTGCGTTCTTGAGACAATTCTGCGCCCTCACCGAAAGCTCAAGCTCATCAACACTCTTAAGGAGGTTCTTATTCATGACCACCTCGTCATCAAACGGATCGCCTCCGGCAGCAACAGCCTCTTTCTCCTCTTCAAGATCCTCGCCCTCATCCTCGAGACGGAATAGCAGTATATGCTCGTTGAGGATACCGGCAGCCTGTGTTACGGCCTGGGGGGGTGTTATGCTACCGTCTGTCCAGATCTCCATGATGAGCTTGTCATAGTTTGTGGAGCGCCCAACACGAGCTGATTCGACCCAGAAGTTCACCTTCTTTATGGGGGTGAATATCGAATCAATGGGTATCAGGTCAACAGGCTGATCCTCCTCCCTGTTCGCATCTGCAGGCACATACCCCCTGCCCTTCTTCAATATCATCTCCATCTTAAACTCGGCACCCTTGTCAAGGGTCACTATGTGCTGTTCGGGATTAAGGACCTTGACCTCGGCGGTTGTGGTTATATCCTTTCCTTTCACATCACCCGGGCCTTTTGCCTCGATGGAGACCACCCTGGATTTGTTGGTATGCATCTTGAACCTCAGCTGTTTGATATTGAATATGATATCGACCACATCCTCCTTACACCCTGGCACACTGGAGAACTCATGGAGGACACCGGGGATCCTTATGCCTGTCACGGCAGTGCCCTCGATGGATGAGAGGAGACACCTCCTAAGGGCATTGCCTATGGTGGTCCCAAAGCCCCTTTCAAAGGGCTCTGCCACCAGCTTTCCATAGAAGTCTGTAAGGGTCTCCTGTTCAAACTGGATATTTTCAGGTAAGTGAAAGCCCTTCTTCCTTAAGTCCATTAGGCCTCCCTATCTTTAAATTAAAATAAATTGAGGAAAAGTCAGTTCATTTTGAATATAACTCTACTATAAGGTGTTCCTGAATAGGCAGTGCTATCTCATCTCTTGAAGGAAGATGGTTGATCCTGCCCTTAAGACCCTCTATATCCATCTCCATCCACGATGGCAATCCCCTGTGTTCGACCTTGGCGATATTCTCCTGGATGATACCAAGCTTCTTGCTCGATTCCTTGGGCTCCACCACATCCCCTGGCCTCACCAGATAGGAGGGGATGTTGACCTTCCTCCCGTTGACCAGAAAATGGCCATGGGTAACAAGCTGTCTCGCCTGTCTACGATTTGACGCAAATCCAAGACGATAGACAACATTATCAAGGCGCCGCTCGAGCAATTGCAGGAGGTTGCTCCCTGTGACACCCTTCTTCATCTCGGCTATATAAAAATAGTTCTTGAACTGTCTCTCAAGTACATTGTATATCTCTTTGGCCTTCTGCTTCTCCCTCAGCTGGATCGCATAGTCTGAGAGCTTCTTCCTGCGGTGACCATGCTGTCCTGGTGCATACCTCCTCCTTTCAACAGCACACTTGTCCGTATAACACCTGTCGCCCTTCAGGAAGAGTTTCTCACCCTCCCTCCTGCACAGCCTGCACAGTGGACCGGTATATCTTGCCATTACACCCTCCTCCTCTTTGGAGGTCTTGTACCATTGTGAGGAACCGGCGTCACATCCTTTATGAGCTTCACCTGTAGTCCGGCGATCTGGAGTGCCCTGATTGCTGACTCCCTGCCTGCACCAGGCCCCTTAACATATACATCAACCTCTCTAAGGCCCATACTCATGGCCTTCTTTGCGGCAGCGGTTGAGGCGATCTGTGCGGCGTATGGAGTCCCCTTTCTTGAACCCTTAAAGCCCTGTGAGCCTGCTGATGCCCAGGTGATCACATTACCATTGCGGTCTGTGATTGTGACGATGGTATTATTGAATGTGGCCTGTATATAGGCTGCGCCTGAATGCACAACCTTCTTCTCTTTCTTTCCTCCCCTTCTCTTCGCCATATTACGCCTTCTTCCTCTTCTTCATGCCCCCAACAGGCTTCCTTGGCCCCTTGCGTGTGCGGGCGTTCGTCCTTGTCCTCTGTCCCCTGACAGGCAGACCCGCCCTGTGACGGAGCCCGCGATAACAGCCTATATCCATGAGCCTCTTTATACTCATGGCTATCTCACGCCTCTTGTCTCCCTCTACCTTGTATTCATTATCGATCTTGGTCCTGATCTTTATCGCCTCTTCATCCGTTATATCCCTCACCTTTTTGTTAGGGTCAAGGCCAAGATCCCTTATAATCTTCTTTGCAGAGGACCTCCCTATACCAAAGATCCTGGTCAGCCCTATCTCTATCCTCTCGTGCTTTGGTAAATCCACCCCTGCTATCCTCACCGTAGCCTCCTATCCCTGTCTCTGTTTGTGTTTAGGGTTGGTGCATATCACCCTCACCACACCTTCCCTCTTCACGATCTTACACTTGGAACATATCCTCTTGACCGACGCCCTGACCTTCATCCTCTATCCCTCATTATTATTTAAACCTGTATGTTATCCTGCCCTTTGTAAGGTCATAGGGTGATAGTTCGACCATCACCTTATCGCCGGGCAGTATCTTGATGAAATGCATACGCATCTTGCCTGAGACATATGCGAGTATCCTCTGTCCATTCTCAAGCTCCACCCTGAACATTGCATTTGGTAGATTTTCAACGATAGTCCCCTTGACCTCTATGGCTTCCTCTTTTGGCATATTCAGAAATTTACATTATAAAAACTTTTAATAATTTAGTCAAGATAATTTAGTCAGGATAAGGGGGCCATTGTCTGTCAGTGCCACGGTGTGCTCAAAATGGGCCGAGAGACTACCATCCTTTGTCACAGCGGTCCAGCCATCATCGAGTATCTCCACCTCCCAACCACCTGCATTGACCATCGGCTCTATGGCCAGCGTCATCCCTTCTCTCAATAAAGGGCCTTCACCCTTTCTACCGAAGTTGGGAACCTGTGGCTCCTCGTGAAGCTCCCTGCCTATGCCATGTCCTACAAAGCTCCTCACCACTGAAAATCCATTGCCCTCCACATAACTCTGGATTGCATGGGATATATCAAGGAGTCTGTTGCCTATGATGGCGTTCCCTATCCCCCTGTAGAGGGCGTCCTCTGTGACCATAAGCAACTTCCTTGCAGTGGCATCAGCCTCACCAACCGGAAGGGTTATGGCCCCGTCTCCATAAAACCCCCTGTAATAAACACCTATGTCAAGGCTTATTATATCACCCTCCTTCAGCCTCCTTGAGGATGGTATCCCGTGCACAACCTCGTTATTTACAGAGGTGCACACACTGGCAGGAAACCCCCTGTAACCCTTGAACGCAGGATAGGCCTTCTTTGAGGTTATGAATGACTCCACAAACTGATCGATCTCCTTGGTGGAGATGTCAGGCTCGATCATCCTCTTCAACTCTTCAAACACCTCTGCCACAATACGGCATGCCTCTGCCATTCTCTTTATCTCGTCTGAGGACTTCAGTACTATCAATGATCAGATCTTTGGTTCCTTGTCTTTGATTCTCTAAAGCCAGACCTACCCCCTCCTGCCACGCATCCTCCCCCTCTTTAGAAAGCCGTCATATGAGCGGGTCACAAGGTGAGACTCTATCTGTGAGATGGTATCAAGGGCAACACCCACAACGATGAGGAGGGATGTCCCACCGAAATAGAACGGGACATTAAAGTATCTTATGAGAAACTGTGGCAGGATGCATACCGCTGATAGATACAGGGCCCCACCAAAGGTGATCCTTGCAAGGACACGGTATATATAATCTGATGTCTTCTGCCCCGGTCTCACACCAGGGATAAAACCTCCATACTTCTTCAGGTTGTCTGCAATATCCACAGGATTGAATATTATGGCTGTATAGAAGTAACAGAAGAAGATGATCATCCCCACATACAGGATGGTATAGATAAGGGAACCAGGGGTGAGCTGTCTTGCAACACTCTGGACCCATGGTATGGATATAAAGCCTGCAATGGTGGCCGGGAACATCAGTATGGAAGATGCAAAGATGGGCGGTATAACACCTGCTGTGTTTACCCTCAGGGGCAGATGGGTGCTCTGGCCACCATAGACCCTCCTGCCAACGACCCGTTTGGCATACTGTATCGGGATCTTCCTCTGACCCCTCTCCATAAATATGATGATCCCGATAACAACCACCATCATCGCAATGAGGATGAGGAGGAAGATCAGGCTGAGCTCTCCTGCCCTGAGAAGAGAGATCGTGCTTATGACCGCATTCGGAAACCTTGCTACAATGCCTGCAAAGATGATCAATGATATACCGTTACCGATCCCCCTCTCTGTTATCTGCTCTCCAAGCCACATTATGAACGCAGTCCCGGATGTCATGGTTATCATGGTGAGGAGCCTGAACGACCATCCAGGGTTCTGGACAAAGGCCCCCTGGCTCATGCTCTCAATCCCCACGGCTATACCGAATGACTGGATGGCGCTTATAAGCACTGTCCCGTAACGGGTATACTGGGTGATCTTCTTCCTCCCAACCTCTCCCTCTTTTGCAAGCTTACCGAGAGAGGGTATAACCACCGTGAGCAGCTGGAGGATAATGGAGGCGCTTATGTAGGGCATTATGCCGAGAGCAAATATAGTCGCCCTGGACAGGGCCCCTCCTGAGAACATATCGAAGAACCCCATCAGTGCCCCACCCCTGTCAAGGAGGAACTTGCTCAGCTCCTCTCCATTGATCCCCGGGGTGGGTATATGGGCACCAATCCTGTAGACAGCAAGCAGGGCAAGGGTAAAGAGGATCCTGCTCTTGAGCTCTGGTATCTTAAAGATGTTTTGAAAGGTATTGACGATACTCAATTCAGATGATCTCTATGCTCCCCTTTGCCTGTATGATCTTCTCCTTTGCGGATCTGCTGAATGCATGCGCCTTAACGGTTATGGGCCTTGTGAGCTGGCCATCACCAAGGATCTTTATCCCGTCCATCATGTCCTTGACAAGCCCCCTCTCCTGCAAGAGCTCCGGGGTGATCTCTGTATCAGAGAGGCTATCAAGGGCACCTACATTCACGACCGCATACCTCTTCTGAAAGATATTTGTAAACCCTCTCTTTGGGACCCTCCTGTAAAGGGGCATCTGTCCTCCCTCAAACCCTGGCTTCACACCACCACCGCTCCTTGCCTTCTGTCCCTTATGACCCCTGCAGGAGGTTTTGCCGTGCCCTGAACCAGGCCCCCTTCCGACCCTCTTCTTCCTCTTCCTGCAACCCTTTGATGGCTGAAGATCAGACAGTCTCATCTCTCAGGACCTTCCTCCAGTTCCTCTACCTCTATCATATGGGATATCTTGTTTATCATCCCCCTTATTGACGGGACATCGTTGTGGATAACACTCTTGTTGAGCTTCCTAAGGCCAAGTGCCCTTGCTATCCTCCTGTGCTTCTCGGGCCTTCCTATGAGACTCCTCCTGAGGGTTATCTTAAGCATCCTTGTTCTCCCCATCGGCTGTCTCTCCCTCTCTGTTGTCTGTATCACCGAATCTGTGTGACAGGACCGTGGCATCCTTTAGCTGCAAAAGCCCTTCAAAGGTGGCCCTGACTGTATTGAACGGGTTCCTGCTGCCGAGGGATTTTGCAACCACATTCTTTATACCCGAAACCTCCATCACCGCCCTCACAGGACCGCCTGCTATAATGCCCGTTCCCTCCTTGGCAGGAAGCATTATCACCCTCACCGCCCCATATCTTCCTATGATCTTGTGTGGTATGGTGCCATCCTTAACAGGAACCCTTATCAACGACTTCTTTGCATGCTCAAGGGCCTTTCTTATCGCCTCAGGGACCTCGCTCGCCTTGCCCTTACCAAAACCGACATGCCCGTTCTCATCACCAACCACCACAAGGGCACTGAAGGAGAATCGCCTTCCACCCTTTACAACCTTGGCAACACGGTTTATGAAGACCACCTTATCCTTTAACGTAAGACCCTCTGGGTCTATCCTCTCCACCATACCTCCTCTCAAAACTCCAGACCTCCTTCCCTGGCGGCATCGGCAAGGGCCTTGACCCGACCATGATACAGGTATCCACCCCTGTCAAAGACGACCTTCTTGATACCCCTGTCTATGGCCCTCTTGGCTATCAATCTGCCAACCACCTTTGATGCCTCGATGTTACCACCTGATTTCAGCTTGCCCTTAAGCTCTTTATCAATACTGGACGCAGCGACAAGCGTCCTCCCTGTTGTGTCATCGATGATCTGTGCATATATGTGCTTGTTGCTCCTGAATACATTGAGCCTCGGCCTCTCAGGTGTACCGAAGATCTTCTTCCTCACCCTTATATGCCGTCTCTTCCTCGCGTCCTTAACAATAGGTGCACTCAAGACAAAACCTCCAAGACCTACTTCTTGCCTGCCTTCCCAGGCTTGAGCCTTATCACCTCATCCGCATATCTTATCCCTTTGCCCTTATAGGGGTCAGGGGGTCTTAAGGATCGGATATCCGCTGCAACCTGACCAAGTAACTGCTTGTCTATACCCCTGAGGGTGAGCTGTGTCTGTTTCTTGTCCACCTCTGCGGTAATCCCGTCAGGGAGCATAAATTCAACCGGTTTTGAATAACCGAGTGTGAAGGTGATCTTCTGACCCTGCACCTGTGCACGGTAACCTATCCCCACGATCTCAAGCACCTTCTGATACCCCTCGCTCACACCCTTCACCATATTTGCAATGATCTTCCTCGTGGTCCCGTGAAGCGCCTTCATCGCCTTGGTGTCCGAGGACCTCCTGACTACGATGGTCCTGTCCTGTAAAGAGACCTCTATACCCCTGGGGATATCCCACTGCAGTTGGCCCTTGGGACCCTTTACAGTGATAGAGTTATCCCCGGTCTTGACATCCACACCATCAGGCAGTGGTACAGGATTCTTACCTACCCGTGACATACCAACCTCGATATTCAAAGATTCAGGCATTTACCATATATAACATATGAGCTCGCCACCTATCCCTTCCTTCCTGCACACATCATCAGGGAGCACCCCCTTTGATGTCGAGAGGATGGCAACACCATAGCCTCCCATTACAAGGGGGATATCATCCCTGCCCACATACACCCTTCTTCCTGGTTTGCTTATCCTCTTGAGTCCTGTGATGACACGCTCGTTATTATTTGTGTACTTCAGGGATATCCTTATTATATTCTGCCGATTATCCTTCAGCACCTTGTATGCCTTTATAAAACCTTTATCCTTAAGGATCTTGGTTATCTCCAGCTTCATCTTTGAAGCAGGGATATCAACCCTCTCATGCCTCGCCATGTTGGCATTCCTGATCCTTGTAAGCATGTCAGCGATAGGGTCTGTGACCATATATCTTCACCTCACCAGCTGGATTTTACCACCCCTGGGATCTGCCCCCTCAGGGCGAGAGTCCTGAAGCATATCCTGCACATCCCGAACTTCCTCAGATACCCCCTTGGCCTGCCACATATCTTGCACCTGTTATACGCCCTGACCTTGAATTTTGGTGGTCTCTTTGCCTTCTCTATGAGACATTTCTTGGCCATACCAACCTCTCCTTAATTTCTGAAAGGCATCCCCAGCTCCTCAAGCAGTGCCTTCCCCTCCTTGTCTGTCTTCGCCGTTGTGACAATTATTATATCCATACCATGAATGCTTACCACCTTATCGTAATTGACCTCTGGAAAGATGATCTGTTCGCCTATACCAATCGCATAATTACCCCTGCCATCAAATGACCTTGGAGAGACGCCCTTGAAATCCCTCTTCCTTGGCAGTGCAATGCTGATGAATCTATCAAGGAACTCATACATCCTGTCACCCCTGAGTGTGACCTTACAGCCGATGGGCATGCCCTTACGGAGCTTGAAAGTGGCAATGGACTTCTTCGCCCTTGTTATAACAGGGGCCTGCCCTGTGATGGCGGCAAGCTCCTTCACAGCAGCATCAAGGTATTTTATGTCCTGTATAGCCTCACCCATACCAACATTGATCACGATATACTTGAGCCTTGGCACCTGCATGATGTTCTTGTAAGAGAACCTCTTCATCAGTGCAGGGACAACCTCCTTAAAATACCTCTCCTTGAGCCTTGGCACCATCCTACTCGATCACCTCCCCGCACTTCTTGCATCTCCTCATCTTTCTACCATCCTCAAGAAAGATATGTCCGATCCTTGTGGGTCTATCACACTTGGGGCACAGGAGCATGAGGTTTGACCTGTGGATGGGTGCCTCCCTCTCTATGATGCCTCCCTGCCTGTACTTCGGGCTCGGCCTCATATGCCTTTTGATGATATTCACACCCTCCACAGTGATCCTCTGCTTCTTCGGGTTTACGGCAAGCACCCTGCCCCTTTTGCCCTTCTCATTACCACTGATAACAACCACTGTATCGTTCTTCCTTATTCCCAAGCCCATAATACCACCATCACCTAAAACCCTTTTTGAATCATCAGATAACCTCGGGGGCAAGGGAGATGATCTTCATATATTCCTTCCACCTCAACTCCCTCGCCACGGGTCCGAAGACCCTTGTGCCGATTGGATCGCCTTCTGCGTTTATCAAAACAACGGCATTCTGGTCAAACCTTATATATGAGCCATCAGGCCTCCTCAACTCCTTCTTTGTCCTGACAACCACTGCCTTTACAACAGAACCCTTCTTTATATTGCTGTCAGGGGCCGCCTCCTTCACACTGCAGACGATCCTGTCCCCTATCCTGGCATACCTCCTGAACGAGCCACCGATCACCCTTATACACTGGACCCTCTTGGCGCCTGAGTTGTCAGCAACATCGAGGATACTCTGGACCTGGATCATTCACCTTCCCTCCTCACGATCTCAAGCACCTTCCACCTCTTATCCTTACTCAGCGGGCGGGACTCGATGATAGACACTATATCCCCAACCCTGCACCTGTTGTCCTCATCATGGGCCTTAAACTTTGTCGTCCTCTTGATCGTCTTCTTATAGACAGGATGCTGTGTAAGCCTGGTAACAGCCACCACCACGGTCTTGTCCATCTTGTCACTGATCACCTTTCCTGTATAGACCTTCTTAGGCATCTCTATCCTTCCTTCTTCCTGAGCTTCTCATTGATAACGGTCAGGACCCTGGCTATATCCTTCCTGACCTCCCTGATCCTGCGAGGATTCTGCAGCTCTCCCGTGACCTTCTGGAACCTGAGGTTGAAGAGCTCCTTCCTCAGGGTCGCCTCCTCCTGTCTCAACTCCTCGATGGTCATCTCCCTCAACTCTGAGGCCTTCTTCATACCGTCCCACCCCTCTTTATAAATTTGGTTGATACAGGGAGTTTATGAGAGGCGAGTCTCAACGCCTCCCTTGCTACATCCTCGCTAACTCCTGCCATCTCATAAAGTATCTTGCCAGGCCTCACAACAGCAACCCATGACTCTGGAGAACCCTTCCCCTTTCCCATCCTCGTCTCAGCAGGCTTTTTGGTCAATGGCTTATCAGGGAATATCCTTATCCAGACCTTACAGCCCCTCTTCACATGCCTTGTGATCGCAATCCTCGCAGCCTCTATCTGACGGCTCGATATCCAGCCAGGTTCAAGGGCCTTTATGGCATATTCACCAAATGCTATCTCACATCCACGATATGCCTTGCCATGCATACGGCCCTTCATCATCTTCCTGAACTTGACCTTCTTTGGCATCAACATAACAGACTCTCCTTTATATCATCCCTCCGGTCTTTGTCCCTGACTCCTCAGGCTCCTCCCAGACATCACCCTTGTATATCCACACCTTCACGCCTATCTTTCCATAGGTCGTCTTTGCCTCTGCAAAACCATAGTCTATATCAGCCCTGAAGGTGTGGAGGGGGACACGCCCTTCCCTGTACCACTCCCTCCTTGCGATCTCGGCACCTGCAAGCCTGCCAGCACAGGAGACCTTAACACCGAGCGCACCAAACCTGAACGCCGAGGCCACTGCCTTCTTCATCGCCCTCCTGTATGCCACCCTCTTCTCGATCTGCAGGGCGATATTCTCTGCAACGAGCTGGGCATCGATCTCCGGTTTCCTTATCTCCTTGATATCAATGGTCACCTCCCTGCCGGTCATGGCCTCTATCTCCTTCTTCAGCTTGTCAACCTCAGCACCCCTCTTGCCAATGATGATGCCAGGCCTTGCTGTATGTATGATCACCCTCACCTTCTGGCCCTTCCTCTCGATCTCCACCCTTGGAACACCCGCATGATACAGCTTCTCCTTGATGTATCGCTGAATGCTCAGATCCTCATGAAGGAGCTCACTGTAGCCCTTCTTGGCAAACCATCTTGACTCCCATGTCTTTATAATGCCAAGCCTGATCCCGACAGGATGTGTCTTCTGTCCCAAGTTACCTCCCTAAGATCTTTTATTTATTCTTCCAAGACCACCGTTATGTGGCTCGTCCTCTTCTTTATGATGTCTGCCCTTCCCATTGCACGTGGCATGATCCTCTTCATCGTGGGCCCCTGATCAACAAGGATATTGGCAATCCTCATTGATTCTGGATCCGCAACCTTCTTCTGCTCTGCATTCGCCATGGCAGACTTCAACACCTTTGCTATGATCCTTGCCGAACTGTGTGGAAGAAAGTCCAGATTCACAAGCGCATCACCGGCCCTCTTCCCCTTTATAAGGGATGCCACCCTCCTTGCCTTTCTTGGTGAAACCCTTGCGTATCTCAGTATCGCCCTCGACTCCATAGTGATCACTTCTTCTTGACCGCCTCTGCCTTTTTCTCTCCTGAATGACCCCTGAACGTCCTTGTTGGAGAGAACTCGCCAAGTTTATGTCCAACCATATTCTCTGTAATATAGACGGGTATAAACTTCCTTCCATTATGGACTGCGATCGTGTGTCCGATAAACTCAGGCACTATCGTTGACCTCCTGGACCATGTCTTTATCAGCCTCTTCTCGTTCCTCTCGTTCATCTCCTTTATACGCTTCAAGAGTTTTGGATCAACGTATGGGCCTTTCTTCAGCGACCTTGCCAAGGATTATCCCTCCTTACTTTTTACCTCTCCTCTTTACTATAAATTTATCCGTCCTCTTGTTCTTTCTTGTCTTAACACCCTCGGGTTTGCCCCATGGTGTTACGGCAGGCCTTCCACCTGATGCCTTCCCCTCACCACCACCCAGGGGATGGTCAACGGGGTTCATCGCAACACCCCTCACACTGGGCCTCCTGCCCAGGTGGCGGCTCCTGCCGGCCTTACCAATGGAGATATTCTCCCAGTCAACATTACTCACCTGACCGATGGTGGCCATGCAATCAGACGGTACATACCTCACCTCAGAGGATGAGAGCTTTATCTGACACATCTCCTCATCCTTTGCCACAAGCTGTGCATAGGTGCCAGCGCTCCTTGCCAGCTTGCCACCCTCTCCTGGCCTGAGCTCGATGTTGTGTATAATCGTCCCGAGGGGGATGTTCTTCAGGGGCATTGCATTACCATCCTTGAGTTCCACATTCTCCCCTGACATCAGGGTATCACCAACCTTCAGTCCAAGTGGTGCGATTATATAACGCCTCTCTCCGTCTGCATATCTAAGCAGGGCTATACGGGCTGACCTGTTAGGGTCGTACTCTATCGTCTCAACCACAGACGGTATATTGAACTTATCCCTTTTGAAGTCAATAACACGATAGGCCCTCTTGTGGCCACCACCCCTCTGCCAGACCGTGATACGGCCTGCATTGTTTCTGCCACCCGAGGACTTCAGGGGCCTCAGCAGTGGCTTGTACGGTGTGTCTGTGGTTATCTCTGCAAAGTCAAGGCCACTCTTAAACCGAGAGCCTGGTGATGTCGGTTTAAACTTCTTTATACCCATTTATACCCCTTCTATAAAGTCTAACTTCTCTCCCTCTTTCAGCGTAACTATCGCCTTCTTCCAGGCAGGCCTCCTGCCCTCGTACCTACCCATCCTTTTCTTCTTGCCCTTACAGTTCATCGTCCTTACACTCTCCACCTTCACCTTGAATATCTCTTCCACAGCCCTCTTTATCTCTATCTTGTTGGCATCCCTCGCAACCTTGAACAGCACCTGATTATTGGTCTCCTTGAGGATCGTGCCCTTCTCGGTCAATAACGGACCTATAATGACCTCGTAATGACTCTTCATCAGAGATACACCTCTCTCATCTTCTCCACAGCACCCCTGGTAAGCACGACCTTCTCATGTGAGAGTATTGCGTATGCATTGAGTTCACTCACCCTTGCCACATCAACCCTTGGAATGTTGCGCGCTGCGAGCTCAAGGACACCGTCCTTCTCTGGCAGAACTATCAGGGTGCTGCCATCAAGACCAAGCCCCCTAAGCAGACCCACAAGTAGTCTTGTCTTCGGTTCAGGCAATGACAGCTCCTCGACCACCATCAGTTCACCATCGGATAGCTTTGCGCTAAGGGCCGAACTCAGGGCCGTCCATTTCATCTTCTTTGGTAGTTTATATGAATAATCCCTCGGCCTCGGTCCAAACACCGTGCCTCCACCCCTCCACAGGGGAGACCTTATACTACCTGCCCTTGCCCTTCCCGTACCTTTCTGCCTCCATGGCTTCCTCCCTCCACCGCTCACAAGCCCCCTTGTCTTTGTGGAGGCACTACCCTGTCGCATGTTCGCAAGATAATTACGCACAACCTCGTGTAGCAGGGCCTTCCTGACCTCTGTACCGAATATCTCAGGAGGCAGATCTATCTTGCCCACGGCCTTATTCTCCCTGTCTATTACATCCACCTGTGGCATCAGCCTTCCTTACCTCCGCCAACGGATTCATCAACCTTTGACGCAGGGAGCCCTGCATCGGACCTTATAATGAGATAGCTCCCGTTTGCACCAGGGACAGCACCCTTCACCAGGAGAAGGTTCTGGTCAACCTTCACGTCATAGACCTCAAGATTCTTTATGGTCACCCTCCTGCTACCCATGTGCCCTGGCAACCCCTTGTTCTTCCAGACCCTTGAAGGGAATGAACTGCTCCCTATCGATCCAGGTGCCCTGTTGAACATGGAACCATGAGAGCCAGGTCCACCCTTATAATTGTGCCTCTTCATAACACCCTGGAACCCCTTACCCTTTGAGGTTCCGGTTATGGTGACCTTCTCACCTTTTGAGAATATATCAACCTTCACCTCATCGCCCTGTTTCAAACCCTCCATCCTGATCTCTCTCAGGAACCTGAATGGCGGGAGAGAGGCCTTTTTAAAGTGCCCCATCATCGGCCTTGTCACATTCTTCTCCTTCCTTATAACGTCAAACCCCAACTGACAGGCCACATAGCCATCCCTCTCTAACTCCCTTACCTGCACAACCCTGCACGGGCCTGCCTCTATGACGGTTACAGGGATGAGGCGACCGTCCTCTGCAAAGACCTGTGTCATGCCTATCTTCCTTCCAAGGATACCCTTCATAACTGCTTGATCTCCACATCCACCCCAGCAGCCAGGTCAAGCTGTGAGAGTGCCTCAACGGTCTGGGGTGTTGGGTCGAGTATATCAATAAGGCGTTTGTGTGTCCTTATCTCAAACTGCTCCCTTGACTTCTTATCCACATGGGGAGACCTCAAGACAGTAATCCTGTGGATCTTTGTGGGCAGGGGCACAGGCCCTGAGACCCTTGCACCTGTCCGCTTCGCAGTCTCCACTATCTCCTTGACAGACTTATCAAGGAGTCTGTGATCATACGCCCTCAGATTTATCCTTATCCTCTCATTCATATTCATTAGTCTCTAAACCTGTGTCACTCGATTATCTCTGTAACCACTCCTGCACCCACCGTCCTTCCACCTTCCCTTACCGCAAACCTCAACCCCTCCTCCATCGCTATCGGCGTTATCAGCTCTAC
>MTOQ01000084.1 GCA_002011735.1 Nitrospirae bacterium JdFR-81
TTTTAAGGAATTGACAGAGTTTTTAGAATTTCCCTTGGAGATAAGAGGGATGATATATACGACGAATCAGCTTGAGCGTCTGTTCAAGGAAGTAAAGAGGAGATTGAAGGTAATGGAGGTATTGCCAGAAGAGGAGAGAGCAGAGAAGATTCTTTATTTGATTTTTAGAGAATTAAACGATAGATATGGGAAGAGGAAACTTCGAGGTTTGAAGAGGCAATAGAGGAATATTTAGTGAATAGGTCTTCCATGGTACGGGAGGAGTTGGTTGAACAGACACAATTAAATTGACACTATGCACCATGGCTCCAATTGTGCGAAAAATATTGTGCGTTATCTTGTCTATTTTTTAATCGGAAGTAGTGATATAATATCTTTGTGAAAAAGATAGAATTTTTTAAGCATTCCATAAATGAAGAGGACATAAACAATGTAAACAGGATCCTGCGTTCTATATTCCTCACCACGGGCGAAGAGGTCTCAAGGTTTGAGGAGGAGTTCTCCTCTTATACAGGCATCAAGCACACCATCGGGCTTACAAGCTGTACCGCTGCACTCCACCTCAGCCTCATCGCCCTTGGGATAGGGCAGGGGGATGAGGTGATTACAACGCCCATGAGCTTCTGCGCAACTGCAAATGCAATCATCCAGGCAGGGGCAAGGCCTGTCTTTGTTGATGTAGAGGAGGAGACGGGCAATATAAACGCAGAGCTGATAGAATCAGTCATTACCGAGAGGACAAAAGGGATCATCCCTGTCCATCTCTATGGCCAGATGTGTGATATGAAGCGGCTCAGAGAGATTGCAGAAAAATATAGGCTTAAGATCGTCGAGGATGCAGCCCATGCCATAGAGGCATCAAGGGATGGGATAAGGGTGGGACATCTTGGTGATACAGCGTGTTTCAGTTTTTATGCGACGAAGAACATAACATCAGGTGAGGGAGGCGCTGTGTGCACAGATGACAGGGATATGGCAGAGCATCTAAAGAGGCTCAGGATTCACGGGATCGATAAAGAGGCGTCAGAGAGATACACAAGGAGATACCAGCACTGGGATATGCCTGTATTCGGCTGGAAGTATAATATGGATAACATTCAGGCAGCCATCCTCAGGGGTCAGCTGGGCAGGATAGAGGCATTATGGAAGGAGAGGGACAGGGTATGGCGTCTGTATGAGGAGGAGCTTAAGGGTGTAAATGGTCTGAGGCTCCTCAGGACACTTCCACATTCAAGACATGCCCGTCATCTATTCACGGTGCTCGTCCCCCCAACCAGGAGGGATTCAATCCTGTGGGCACTCCAGAACCGGGGTATAGGTGTCGCAGTAAATTATCGTCCGATCCATCTGTTAAAATACTACAGGGAGACCTTTGGTTATAAGGAGGGTGACTTCCCTGTAGCAGAGGAGATCGGGGCCTCCACAATATCACTCCCACTCTATCCATCCCTGAGTGATGAGGATGCGAGATATGTGGCAAATACATTAAAAGAGATTATGAGAGGTAAATCATGAAGACGATCCTTGTAACAGGCGGGGCAGGCTTTATAGGAAGTAATTTTGTGAGGCATATATTCAATAAGTATCCTGATCACAGGATAATCGTGCTCGATGCCCTTACCTATGCAGGCAGCCTGGATAACATACCTGCCGAGATAAGGGATTCTGAAAGGTTTGAGTTCTGGTATGGTGAATTAAACAACCTTGATCTTGTGTCTGACCTGGTTGAGAGATCTGATGTCGTGGTCCATTTTGCCGCAGAGACCCATGTGGCAAGATCACTGTATCTCAACAGGAAGTTCTTTATAACCGATGTGCTGGGGACACAATCCATTGCAAACGCCATATTGAAGAGTATGCAGAATATAGAGCGATTTATACATATATCCACATCGGAGGTATACGGAACGGCCCTCTATGAACCAATGGATGAACAACACCCACTGAATCCCACCACCCCCTATGCCGCTGCGAAGGCAGGGGCTGACAGGCTCGTGTATTCATACATCGTATCCTATAACATACCTGGCGTCATCATCCGACCATTTAACAACTATGGTCCGCATCAACACCTTGAGAAACTGATACCCAGATTTATAACAAGTGCCATCCTGAGAGAGCCATTTACGATTCATGGCGATGGCTCTGCGGCAAGAGACTGGATATATGTTGAGGATACGGCAGAGGCCGTTGATAGGGCATTACACGCACCAATGGAGAAGGTGAAGGGGGAGGTCTTCAATATAGGCACAGGAAGGAGTATCAGTGTCCTCGAGATCGCAAGGATGATCCAGAGGGAGTTCGGCCTCGATGACAGCTATCTGAGATTCATGGACGAGAGATATGGTCAGGTCCAGAAGCACATCTCCTCCACAGACAAGGCAGAGAGGATACTGGGTTTCAAGCCCACTACGAGTTTTGAAGAGGGGCTATCAAAGACGATCCAGTGGTACAAGGACAACAGGCAATACTGGGAGAGACAGCTACCGATGCGCCAGGTGCCTGTCAAGAGGCCGGATGGCTCGGTTGTGTGGTATTGATTAAATCATAAAAACAGTTCTATCTGTTCTGCCATATCTTCAGGTGAGAATACAGGGTAGTTGTTGTCAAAACAGGCAGTGCAGTAATGTGCACTATCAGGCACGGCAGACAGCAGACCCTCGAGGCTCAGATAGCCGAGGCTGTCAGAGGTTATATACTTCCTTATCTCCTCTATAGTATGGGTTGATGCAATGAGCTCCTTCCTTGTAGGGGTGTCGATACCATAGAAGCATGGCCCGATCGTTGGTGGGGAGCTTATCCTCATATGAACCTCTTTTGCACCACCGCCCTCTCTGAGCATCTTGACGATCTTCTTGCTCGTAGTCCCCCTGACTATTGAATCATCAACCACCACCACCCTCTTGCCCTCAAGAAGCCTCCTGACAGGGTTGAGCTTCAGTTTGACGCCAAAATGCCTTATCGAGTGTTGTGGCTCAATAAAGGTGCGTCCTACATAGTGATTCCTTATAAGGCCGAAATCGAAGGGGACCCCGAGTTCCTCAGCATATCCAAGGGCAGAGGGTACACCTGAGTCAGGGACAGGGATGATAAGGTCTGCCTCAATGGGCATCTCACGGGCGAGTCTCCGACCCAGATCCTTCCTGACCGCATTAACATTCTGATAGCCAAATATACAGCTATCAGGACGGGAGAAATATATAAACTCGAATATGCAGAAGGCCCTTTTAACGGATGGCAGGGCCCTTATGGACTCTATACCACTGTCGTTTATAACGACCATCTCGCCGGGCTCAACATCCCGTATATATGTGGCACCTATGAGGTCGAAGGCGCAGGTCTCAGAAGAGACGACATACGCACCATCAAACCTGCCTATGCTCAAGGGCCTGAAGCCATAGGGGTCTCTTACTGCTATGAGCTCCTCTTCACTCATTATTAAAAGGCTGAATGCCCCATAGAGCCTGCCAAGGGAGTCTATGATCCTCTCCTCCAGTCCCCTCTGCCTTGATGTCGCTATCAGGTGGACGATCACCTCACTATCTGAATTGGACTGGAATATAGCACCATTGTTCTCAAGCTCCCTCCGCAACTCAATGGCGTTCACAAGGTTACCATTGTGTGCTATGGCAAGGGAGCCAAGGGAGAAGTTTACCACTATCGGCTGGACATTCTTCAGCACGCTTGAGCCTGCTGTGGAATATCGGTTGTGCCCTATGGCGATATCACCTGGCAGGCGCCTCAGGCGCTTCTCGGTAAAGATATCAGCAACAAGGCCCATCGACTTCTCGATATAGAGGGTCTTCCTGTTAGAGGAGCATATGCCAGCACCCTCCTGTCCCCTGTGCTGAAGTGCGTGAAGGCCAAGATAGGTCAGGTTTGCCGCCTCAGGATGACCAAAGACACCAAAGATACCGCATTCATCATGAAACTTATCCGGCGAGGGATGAGGGGTGAGAGATAACGGATTATGCTCGATATGTTTATTGTTTAACAACTTCTTCATTTAAGGCTATCACTTAAACGGTAATTTAGTATAACATTTTCCACTAACAACTATCCCCTCCCATCACACCATCTCCTCGCATTCTGAAACATCCTCAGCCATGGTGAGGCCCTTAAGTCCCTCTTCCAGTCCTCTGGCATCCACGCCCATTGCCATTTCAAGAAGGTCCTCTCAGGATGGGGCATTATGGCGAGGTGCCTTCCGTCCTCTGAACATAGCGCAGCAATCCCCCTTGCAGAGCCATTTGGATTGAATGGGTATAGCTCTGTAACCTCATTGTCATCATCCACATACCTGACAGGTGCAAGCCCCTTCTCCTCCACATCCTCAAGGATATCGCTGTCAGGGAAGTATGCCCTGCCTTCTCCATGGGCAACCCATATCCCCAGGACAGAGCCCTCCATCCCCTTGAGCATGATCGATGGGCTGGGAAGGATCTTTACCGTTGTAAACCGTGACTCAAACCGTCCTGACCTGTTGTGGATAAACCTTGGCTGTCTGACCGTTTCAATCCCCTCCCATGGCACCCATCCAAGAAGCGCCATGAGCTGACATCCATTACACACCCCGAGGCTGAATGTATCGTCCCTGTGGTAAAACCCCCTAAACTCCTCCCATAACCTCTGATTAAACCTTATCACCCCTGCCCATCCCTTTGCTGAGTCAAGGACATCCGCATAGCTGAACCCTCCTACAAAGGCTATGCCCCTGAAGTCCCTGAGCGTGATCCTGCCCTCAAGCAGATCTGTCATGGTCACATCCCATGGCTCAAACCCTGCCATGTAAAACGCAGAGGCCATCTCCCGGTCACTGTTACTGCCCTCCTCACGGATGATGGCCACCTTATGTGGTCTGGATATCTTGAGGTCTGGAGGTTCAGGAGTAAATGTGAGTATATACCTTGGCCCTTTTCTATCGAAGTTATTCCTCCTCTCCTCTTCAGCACACCCTGTATCGGTCTGGAACCTCTCAAGACGGTAGCTCGTCTCCTCCCATATATCCCTCAGGATCCTCATCTCCTCATCCAAGACGGTGACAGGTGATGAGTGATGAGTGACAAGATTTATCCTGATCCTCTTCTCACTCAGAGTCCTGCCAATAATCTGATAGGGAACGGACATATCCTGAAGCAGGGAGGTCACCTCTTTCTCCCTCTCTGGCAGGTATTCTATTACCAGGCCCAGCTCCTCAGAGAATAAATAAGAGATTACACCGTCTGCTGTCTGTAGCCTGTTGTCTGTGTCCTGCTGACCATCACCCTTTATCTCTATCTCCAGTCCACAATTGCCCGAGAACGCCATCTCAAGGAGTGTGGTTATCAATCCCCCATCACTGCGGTCATGGCCTGAGAGTATAAGGCCATCTGATATGAGCGACTGGATGGCATTGAATGTCCTCTTCAATAAACCCAAATCCTCCACATCTGGCGGTTCCTCCCCAAGCTGATTATACACATGGGCGAGCGCAGTCCCGCCAAGGCGATCCCTCCCCTTGCCAAGATCGATAAACATCAACCTGCTCTCTCCAGGCCTCTTTATATCAGGGGTTATCACCTTTGTGATGTCAGGACAGGAGACATAAGCAGAGATCACCAGCGTGCCAGGGGATTTGACTATCTCTGTTGCCCCTCCGGTCCTCACCTGTGCAGCCATTGAGAGACTATCCTTGCCACCATCTATGGCTATACCCAGCCCCTTCAGGATATCACTCAGTGCCACAGCGGCATCATACAGCCTTGCACCTTCACCAGGAAGCTTTGCCGCCCACATCCAGTTACCCGAACACTTTATATCCTCAAACCTACTCACCTTTGCCCAGAGGATATTTGTAATGGCCTCTCCAACACACATCCTTGCCATCCTTGCAGGGTCAAGGAGGCCCTTTATCGGCTGCTCACCGATTGAAATAGCAGCACCGGTCAGCCCGAAGTGGCTCTGCGCCACCACGGCCACATCCGAGACCGTCAACTGTAGTGGGCCTGCACACTGCTGTCTTGCAACAAGCCCTGTGACCGATCTGTCAACCTTGTTCGTAAGGAACCTCTTTGAACCAACAGACAGGAGCCTCAAGACCCTCTTAAGCGCATCCATTATATGGTGGGAGACAACCTCTGAGGATTGACCATCCCATGGGAATCTGAGTGGCTCTGTCTTCACAGGGAGCCTCTGGAGGTTAAAGGTCTTCTGGGGCATCCTGCCCAGTATCTTCTCAAGTGGTAGGTTCACCGGGGTGCTACCATCTGATTCGTCATGGAGCACGATATATCCATCCCCTGTGACCTGACCTATAACCGCACACGGCACCTTCTCCCTCTCACACAGATGCTGAAAGGCCTCTATATCCTCAGGCCTTATAAGAAAGGCGTTCTGTTCCTGATACTCCGCACCCCATATCTCGAGCACAGAGAGGGTGTTGTCACCAAGCTGGATCCTCCTCACCTCCACCATCGCACCAGCAGGGTATATAATCTCCTTCACCACATTACAGTTTCCGCCTGCACCCTGATCGTGGATGCTTACAATGGGGTTTTTATCCCCCATCTCTATACAAGCGCGGATCACCCTGTTGAGTTTCTGCTCCATCTCGGCATCACCGCGCTGGACCGCATTAAAGTCAAGCTCCTCTATATTCTCTCCGTGGATCATGCTCGAGGCAGAACCCCCACCAATGCCGATCCTGTAAGCAGGCCCTCCAACCTTTACAACGAGCATCCCCTTCTCAGGCCCTGCCTTCTCCACATGCCTTGCATCTATCTGGCCTATACCGCCTGTAAACATTATTGGCTTTACCCACTCAATCCTCTGGCCATCAGGCATCCTCATCCCGAATGAACGTGTAAACCCCTGGATAACAGGCTCTCCAAACTTATTTCCATAATCCGAGGCGCCATTGCTTGCCTGAATCTCTATCTCAAGTGGTGACGCCAGGTTCCCTGGATATGGAAACGAGTCATCCTCCCACGGAAGTTTATACCCTGGTATGAGGAGGTTGCCAACGCAATATGCTGCCGTGCCTGCTATAACCAGGCCTCCCCTGCCTGTGGCCTCTATATCCCTTATCCTTCCGCCCGTGCCTGTCTCGGCCCCTGGGAAGGGTGCGACACCACTGGGAAAGTTATGGGTCTCTGCGGTAAATATCAGATGGTATGTCAGCTCGTGGAACCTGAAGGCAGAGGGCCTGAGTGGGTCTTCAGGAAGGATGGTCTGGATCCTGTATCCCTCTATAGCGCTCGAGTTGTCTTTAAAGGCTATCACACTATTGTTTTTATGAAGCATCAGTGGTTCCTTGATCAGATCGATAAGTGTATGTGGCACCTCCACACCATCTATAATCAGCCTCCCCTTGAAAAACCAGTGCCTTGAATGTTCACTATTTGACTGGCTGAGGTCAAAGCATTCGACATTCGTTGGGTTCCTGCCGAGTTCGTTAACGAAGAGATTGTAGTAGTAATCCATATCCCACTCATCGAGCCCCAGCCCCATCTCCCTGTTGATCCTCCTCAGGGCGTCCTTGCCCTCCTCAATCAGAGGCACTATGTATACTGGCTCGGGTTTTATCCCTGTCTCAAAGCTACTGAGGGGCTCGGGATAGGGGCACTCTGTCATGCGGTCATAAAAGAGTGATGAGTGATGGGTGATGAGTGATGAGTAAAGATCATCCACGCCTGATGCATTATGCATTACCAATTTGTATCTCCTTGAGCGTTCTATGCGATTGATCTTTGTGAGCCCGCAGGCGTGGCATATAGAGACCGCATTTGTTGACCACGCAGTGGTAAAGTTCATCCGTGGCCCGACCTCGAGGATTATGTGATGAGTGGGGGGTGACGGGTGAAGGGTTAAAAAACTATATTCCGAAAGGTTCTCAGGCTCAAAGGTCTCTGAGAGTAGCCACTTGAGTATATCATACTCCTCCCTTGTAAGCGGCTCTGCTGTCTCGATATTAAAGCAATACTCTGTCTCAAGATCCTCTATCTCATTAGACACCCTCTCCCTCAGGGTCGACAGAAGCTCCCTCCTCTTACCCTCAGAGAGCGCAGGCCTTCGATAGAGATGGATCAATCCCATTTGCAGAGTTCCTTTTAAGAAGAGACAACCATATTTTAGCATTTTACATCCCTCCTGTCAGCATGATGCTTTTAAAATTTTTATAAAACTATTTATTTTTTTAATTTTAAATTTCTTCACAAAATCTTTATAATTAGTGGGTATTCTCTGAGTAAAAGAAAGGGGTTAGCCCCTTTAAAACTTCTCAAAAGGGAAAGGAGGTGAAGGGGGTTGAGGATATTCTCCTTCGTAGCCATCATAGTGGTTCTGGCGTTCGCAGTGGCAGCATTTGCCGTCCCGCCAGGGAAGACCCTGGAATTTGCAGGAGGTGACCAGGGCAAGGTAGTCTTCCAGGGCAAGGTCCATAAGGATGCTGGGCTGAAGTGCAAGGACTGTCATCCCAAGATCTTCAAGATGAAGAAGGGTGCTGACAAGATCACAATGGACGCCATAAATAAGGGCCAGTTCTGCGGGACATGTCATAACGGCACAAAGTCATTCGATGCAAAGGACAAGGCAAACTGCGCAAAGTGCCATCAGAAATAGTTAAACCAACAAAACAAAAAGGGGGGCCTCAGAAAGGCCCCCTTTTTTGTATTAAAGAAATCTTTGATCACTTCTCATTCTCAGGTGCCTTAAACCTGAGCTCACCTGTATATACAGGAAGGGCAAACTTCAGGAAGAGGGTGAAGAAGAGTGCACCTGCAGCCCATATACCGATGGTGACATTCTTCTCGAGTCCGGTCGGTGTATACTCATAGATCTCCCCCAGTGTCCCTGGGACAAAACCAGGCACCACAAGGCCCATCCCCTTCTCAATATAAACACCAATTATTATAAGGACGCAGGCAAGGTTCAGGGCAAAGAAGTTCTCTCTGGTCTTTGGCCTGAGAAAGAGGAAGAAGGCCGTCACATTGAATATAAGCGCAACCCACATCCAGATAACGAGGTTCGAGTGACCATGGAGACCAAAATACAGGTACTTCATTGGTGCGAGATGGATGCTGCCTGAATAGAACTCCTTGAAGAACTCCGCACCAAACAGAAAGAGGTTCACGCCCATCGCATAGGCTATCAGCTCTGCGATCTTGAATATAGCGGTATCCGATATCTCCATCTTTGAGACCTTTCTGACAATCTGGAATATTATGAGCATCAACGCAGGCCCTGAACAGAGCGCAGATGCAATAAACCTTGGCGCAAGGATGGATGCATTCCAGAAGGGCCTGGAAGAGAGGCCATTATAGAGAAAGGCCGTAACGGTATGGATGCTGATCGCCCATGGTATGGAGATGATGACGATGGGCCATATCACGGACATCTTGTATTCCTTTCCAATCGAGAGCCTGTAGAGGGTATAAAATACTGCTATACAGTTGATAATGAGGTAGCCATTCAATGATATGACATCCCATGCCAGAAGCGAGGACGGGAAGTTCATGGCACCGACAACAGGAAGTATGTGCCACGCCCTCTCAGGCCTGCCGAGGTCTGTCACTATAAAGAGCAGACACATAACAATCGCCGTGATGGCGAGCATCTCTCCAAGGAGGACGATCTCCTTTATCGGCTTGAAGTTATACAGATAGGCAGGGATCACGAGGAGGACCGCTGCTGCCGCTACTCCAACAAGGAATGTAAAGTTCGAGATATACAGACCCCAGGAGACCTGATCCCTCATCGCCGTCAGTATCAGGCCCCTGTTAAGCTGCTGGATGTAAGAGACGACCCCTATCAGAACCAGTAATGAGAGAAATCCAACCCATGCATAATACCACTTGTTACCAACTGTTATCTGTTTGAGTGTTATAAAAAAGTTCCTTATGGGCTGATAGATATCAGCCATCTCTGACCTCCATTAAATCGCAAAGAAGTAATAAAACTTTGGAAATGTATTGAGATCCTCCTTGAGACGAAAGACCCTCTTCTTCTCGATACAGTAACGGATCTCACTCTTTGGATCGAGGAGGTTCCCAAACTTCCTTGCACCAACAGGACATATCTCAACACACGCAGGATACCTCCCCTCCCGTGTCCTCTGGATACAGAATGTGCATTTCTCCACCACCCCTCTGTACCTTGGACGATTCCCAAGATAGTGGACATTCGGATTTATCTCCTCCCTCCTTATCCTTGGTTCACCCCAGTTGAAACGCCTCGCCCCATAGGGACAGGCAGCCATACAGTATCTACAGCCTATACACCAGTTATAGTCAATAACAACGATGCCATCCCGCTCCTTCCATGTTGCCTGTGTGGGACAGACCTTCACACATGGTGGGTTCTCACACTGCTGACACTGGACAGGGACATAGAAATAACCTTCTTCAGGAACCCTGTCAGGATAATAATACTTATCTGCCTCTTCAAGGTTGCTCACCCACTTCTCACCCTTCCTGAACCTCAGGACGGTGATCCAGTGGATCTGTGGATCACGGGACTGGTTGTTCTCCTTCACACATGCATATACACACCTCCTGCAGCCAATGCACCTTGAGATATCGAGTCCATATCCAAAGAGCACACCAGGAAGTGGTTTTGTTGTTTTTATATTGAAATCGACCTTATACTTCTCCTTGTACTCCTTCTCAAGCCTTTTTATAACCTCCCTGATCTCCTCGCTGTTCATCTCACGGAAGTGCTTCTGGAAGAAACCCTCCCAGAACGAGGCATCAGACCTATGAGGCAATGCCATGGACATAAGCCCAAGGGCAGCCCCCTTGAGAAAGCCCCGCCTGTCTATCAGCCTAAATCCAGGGTTGTTCTTCTCATCCCTACCAGGCATAACCTACCTCTTCTCCCCCCTCAATATCTCCTCCAGGGGGTTTGAGGGTATCTCCTCAGGCCTCAACTTCCTGTATTTAATATCATCCGGCCTTACAGGAGGTGGTAGTGGCTTTATGGGCTTGAACCTCGGGGCATGTGGCCAGTGACAGTGGACACACAGCCGATACTCCTTCCGTCCGTTCCACATGCCTGTCCTCTTGCCGTGAACCCCTGCCTTCCAGTCGCGGAAGATGGTGCCATGACACTGACCGCAGAGGAACTCTGACTCTTTAAACGATATCACCTTCCCGCTTGCAAGCCGTAATGTATCCCTGTCATCAGGATTATGACAGTCAAAGCACCACCCATCAAAATGCTTGAGCTTGATATTCTGATGGAATTCAAGTTCCCTCTTTGTGGTATTCACCTCCATACCGGCATGACAGTTGGAACAGGGAAATATGCCTTCTGAAAATGGTGGTGGTGGGACAGGAAACTCCACCAATTCATCCCCTGCGTCTTCGGCGGTGACAGGGCCTTCCAAGATCATAAGGGATGTGGCCAAGAGCAAGAACAGAAGACAGGTTATGTGTATCTTCTTGATCACGGTTCAAAGGATCAGAGAAATTATTCTCTGTATCTATTGGATATCACAGAGATTATCACCGCCATACCTATAAAGATCAGCATGAGGAAGATGGAGTAGTTTCTCCTGAAAACAAGCTCTTTGAATGTATCCTTCACCCTTGCGTCTATGGCATCCAGCCTCTCTGAAAATTTCTCTGTGTTATCCTTTATGAGGTTTACATCGATTGTATGGAATAGGGTACGAAACTCTGCCTTTGTCCTGAATAGCTCCCTCTCCTCCTCATCCATATACACCCCTTGGGCCCTTAAGGAGAGGATGTCCTCCTCTAACCTCCCCATCTTGTCCTCTATATCAAAGAGTGCCTGCTTTATGGCCTTCGCCCTCTCATAGGAATGACATTGTGTACACCGTCTCTCATAGATGATGTCCAGACTCGCCTTCTGGATATTATGAGAGCCATGACAGGTCACACAATTAGGCCCTGTGCCTGTGTATCTGAGGGCCCTTCCATGGCCGCTCATCTTGTAGTTCTTTAATATACCGATATGGCACTTGCCACAGAAATCAGGGACCTCTGAATATCCTGGCTTGCCAACAAAACCCCTCTTATGGGACATGGCCATGCTCTTGTCCTCTCGATCACCACCATGGCAATCATCACAGGATATGTCATTCTTATAATGCCAGCTCTTCTTCCACTCCTGAGGTATATTCCTGAGCTCGGGCTTCATGAGATCAGAGGTGTGGCATTCTATACAGGTACTCTCTTCAGCCCTCTCTATAGTCCACGGCTTGCTGAGGAACTCCCTCTCAAAGAGTTCGCGGAAGTTAACTGCATATACAGGCAGAGAGACCACCAACACAAGGATGATCGAAAGGAGATACCTCATGAATACCTCCCCCATATCGTCAACACCACCCACAGACCTAAAAGCACAAGGAACAGGACAAGCAAGAGAGGCCTCTTCAATATATTCCTCTCCTCAGACCTGTCTATAAATGGCCAGAGGAGAAAGAGGATTATTAACAGGATCTGGATGGTGATGCCGAAGAGCTTGTTGGGTATAAGCCTCAGGAGCTGATACGGTGCAAGAAAATACCATTCAGGCTTTACATGGACAGGTGTCTTGAATGGGTTAGCAGGTGTATTGGCAGCCTCTGGCATAAAGAAGTTTGGCATAAACGAGATTATGAAGAAGGTCAGGGCAAAGAATATCGTGATCATGAGTGCCTCTTTCAGGACAAAGTTGGGGTAAAACGGATAGCTCTCTGGATATGTTGTCCGCCTGTAACCTGTCCATGGCTGTTCATGCTGTGCCGATTTGCTGAAGCCAGGGGTGGAGAGCCCTATACGCCATATAAAGAAGATATGAAGCCCCACAATGCCCAAGAATATCGGGGGCAGGAAGGCCACATGAAGGGCAAAAAACCTGCTGAGTGTCACGCCGGTCACATGTTCACCACCCCTGAGCAGCCTGGTTATATAATCGCCGATAACCGGAAAGGCCGTGGGTATACTTGTCGTCACAGTGGTGGCCCAATAACTCCTCTGACTCCATGGAAGGAGGTAGCCACTGAGACAGAATGTGAGGGTGATAAGCATGAGGAGCCCGCCAAGAAACCATGTCACCTCCCTGGGCCTCTTATAACTCCCCATGATAAATATGGATATCATATGCAGGGAGACCACTATAAGCATCAGACTGCTCGCCACGATGTGTATCATCCTTACAAGCCATCCATATGGCACCTTGGTCATTATGAGCTGGACACTCTTAAATGCCTGTTCGGTGTGGGGGATGTAATAGATAAGGAGGAAGTACCCGGTGACGGCCATTATCATATATGCAAAGAGGGCCACTATACCCAGGGTATAGAAGATATTTGTATCCTTCGGGATCCTGTAACCCTTGAGTTTTGTCTCGATAAGATCCTTCAGGCCTATCCTGAGATCAATACCATCCCTTAGAGTCTTCCACATAACATCAACCCACTATAATCTTGTTTCCCTCCACCCTGAGCGGAAACTGCTGAAGCGGCCTTGGGGGTGGCCCTGAAAGGACCCTGCCCTCAAGGTCATAAATACCTGCATGACATGGGCAGACCAGCCTCTTCTCCTCTTCATCATAATTAACCAGACACCCCAGATGCGTGCACACACGTGAAAGGGCTATATATCCCTTACCAGGTCTGTCAATTATAATCACAGGGGTGGTGCCAAGAACGACCTCTTTTGCCTTGCCCGTGAGTATGGATCGCTTATCAATCGTTACGGTCTTGATGCCAGCCTCTTCCTCAGGAGGGGCGAGATACCTTATGAGTGGATAGGCAAGGGAACCCACCGCCGTTGCACTAAAGACCCCGAATAATAAACTCAAAAAATCCCTTCTCTTCATTATTTATATAAGGAAAGCTAACGTTGAGTTTTTAAAATTTACCAAATTTCCCTTTAAATGTCAACAAAAAAGCTCTTTCCGGTTAGGACATAGTATCCACTGTGAGAATAATAAACCATGGAAGAGGAGGAATATCAGACCCTTCGTCCCCAGGGATAAAGAAGAAGCCTC
>MTOQ01000001.1 GCA_002011735.1 Nitrospirae bacterium JdFR-81
GAGGCTTCTTCTTTATCCCTGGGGACGAAGGGTCTGATATTCCTCCTCTTCCATGGTTTATTATTCGCAGGGTGGATACTATGTCCTAACCGGAAAGAGCGGTGTGATTTTACATTGTATGTTACAATTTTATAATGGGTGAGTTTGAATTCCTAAGATCGCTGATCATCATCTTTGGCATATCCGCTGTATCTATATTCATCCTTAATAAGTTCAGGGTCCCTTCAATTGTTGGCTTTCTGATATCAGGCATCCTGCTCGGCCCACACGGCCTCGAATTGATAAAGGACATCCACCTTGTTGAGATATTCGCCGAGATAGGCGTTGTGCTTTTGCTCTTCACGATCGGGCTCGAGTTCTCACTCAAGAACATCCTCAGATTACGGAAGGCCATATTCCTGGGTGGCCTTCTTCAGGTCCTCATCACCTCCTTGCTCTTCTTCCTTCTTGCCATTATGTTTGGGCAAAAGGGTGATACATCCCTCATCCTGGGACTCCTGATGGCCCTGAGCAGCACTGCAATAGTGATGAAGCTCCTCTTTGACAGGGCTGAGATAGACTCGCCCCATGGAAGGATAAGCCTCGGTATCCTGATATTCCAAGACCTCTCTGTCGTATTCTTCATGCTCCTGATACCCATGCTCTCAGGCGCGCACACAGGGATCAGGGAGATAGCAGTCGTCCTGATAAAGGCACTGTTGATCATCACCGCTGTGATAATCTCTGCAAGATGGCTCGTCCCAAGGGTATTACACCAAATCGTCCACACAAGGATGAGGGAGCTCTTCGTCATCAGCATAATATTCCTGTGCCTTGGCACCGCATTCCTCACCTACAAACTCGGCCTATCACTTGCGTTGGGCGCATTCATTGCAGGGCTCATCATATCCGAATCAGAGTATTCATATCAGGCAATCTCTGACATACTGCCCTTCAAGGATAGCTTTAACGGCCTCTTCTTCATCTCCGTAGGCATGCTCATGGACATAGGCTTCCTCATATCCCATCTTCCTGCTGTCATACTTATTGTAGTAGCTGTGATTATCCTCAAGACCCTCACAACCACAGGCACTGTATTCCTGACAGGTTCAAACCTCAGGGTCTCCCTGCACAGTGGCCTGATCCTATCACAGATCGGAGAATTCTCCTTTGTCCTCTCTGTCTCGGCCCTCAAGGCAGGCCTGCTAACAGAGGGCATCTATCAGTACTTTCTTTCATCTGCAATAATCACCATGCTTCTCACGCCTCTCTTCGTCAGCCTCTCACCCCGCATATCCATGTGGGTGACATCAAGGAGGCTGCTTACCCGTCTTCAGGCCATGAGGGCACACATGGAGCATGCAGCAGAGAGGGGCAAGAGGACAGACCACGTGATTATAGTAGGCTTTGGTATAAACGGGAGGAACCTCGCCCTCGTACTAAAGGAGCTTGAGGTGCCATACGTTGTCCTTGAATTGAACAACCAGACCGTCACAGAATGGCGGAAGAAGGGTGAATTCATCTTCTATGGTGATGCAACGAGCACCGAGATACTCCATAAGATGGGCATTGACAGGGCAAAGGCCATCGTGATATCCATCTCTGATCCCTCCGCCACAAGGAAGATAGTCAAGACAGCAAGGAACCTCAGGCCAGAGATATATATTGTTGTCAAGACCGCCTATATAGCAGAGGTTCAGGACCTGCTCTCACTCGGGGCAGATGAGGTGATCCCGGCGGAGTTTGAGACATCCATAGAGCTGTTCTCAAGGATACTCAAGTTTTATCATATGCCTGAATCGCTGATTAATCGATACGCAGAGAGGTTTAGAAGGGACCATTACAGGATGTTCATAAAGGGTGAGACACCGAAGAGGCTGTTCCATGACACCATAGCCGTGATGCCTGAGGTTGATTATGAGAGCTTCATTGTCGAAAAGGGCTCCAGGGCCGTAGGGACTTCCGTCAGACAAATGAACATCCAGAAGGAGACAGGTGCACTTGTTATTGCAGTGAAGAGGGGTGGTGAGACCGTGCAGGGTCTGCTTGCTGATTTTGTATTCAGGGAAGGGGATATAGTCTTCTTGATAGGGGACAAGCCCTCACTCGAGAAGGCGAAGGGCCTGTTCCACAGAAGATAAACCCCTATTCCTCAAGCGTTGATGTATCACCCTCGGGAAGCCCAAGCTCCCTTGCCTTGAGCAACCGCCTCATTATCTTTCCACTCCTGGTCTTTGGCAACCCTGGCAGAAACTCGATCTCCCTTGGACAGGCCACGGCATGCAGCTTCTCTCTTGCAAACCTCTTTATGTCCATCTTCAACTCCTCAGACGGCTCATAACCATCCTTTAATGAGACAAAGGCCTTTATGACCTCATTGGCTATAGGGTCAGGAATGCCGATAACACCTGCCTCAGCAACAGCAGGATGCTCTATCAGTGCACTCTCCACCTCAAATGGCCCTACAAGATGTCCAGCAGTATTTATGACATCATCTGCCCTTCCCACAAACCAGAAGTAGCCATCCTCATCCCTCTTTGCACGGTCACCTGTTATGTACCACTCACCCTTGAACCTGGATTCATATAGATCCTTCTTGTTCCAGTAGGTTCGGAACATAGAAGGCCATCGCACCTTTAACGCGAGGTGCCCTTCCCTGTTAGGAGGGAGTTCGGTCGCCAGATCCTCATCGAGGATTGTGGCAGTAACCCCTATGAAGGGTCTTCCCATGGAGCCCGGCTTTATGTCCTGCACCGGATAATTGGCGATCTGGATACAGCCTGTCTCTGTCTGCCACCAGTTATCATGGAAGGGGATGCCAAAGACCTTCTGGCCCCACAGCACAGCCTCTGGATTTAATGGCTCACCAACACTACACATATACCTCAGGGTTTTAAGGTTATACTTTTGAGCCACCTTCTCACCAGCCTTCATGAGCATCCTGATGGCAGTGGGAGCAGTATACCAGACCGTTACACCATGTTTCTCGATCACCCTGTACCAGTGGCTCGCACTGAACCCTCCTTCATAGACCACCTGTGTTATACCGTTTGACCATGGGCCGAATATACCATAGGATGTCCCTGTAACCCAGCCTGGATCAGCAGTGCACCAGTATATATCCTCTGGATGAAGATCGAGCACATACTTGGCTGTTGCATAATGACCCACTATCGCCTCATGCACATGAGCGGCACCTTTTGGCTTACCAGTGGTGCCTGATGTGTAGTGCATTATTGCAAAATCCTCCTTGTCTGTCTTTACAATCTCAAACTCATCTGATGCCTCCTCCATGAGCGCCTCATAACTGACTTCCCTGTGTTTTAATTCATAAGGGACCCCTTCTCTGTTCACAATTATGATCCTCTCAAGCGCGGGGAGCGAATCGACCACTGCATCCACGGTTTTTACAAGCCTTGGTGTTGTTACAAGCACCCTTGCGCCACTGTCAGCAAGCCGATCCCTTACTGCATCGGAGCCGAATGCTGAAAAGAGTGGCCCTGTAACCGCACCTGCCTTCAGCGTCCCAAGGATTGCTATATAGATCTCCGGTATCCTGTCCATATATGTGAATACCCTCTCACCCTTTTCGATCCCTAGCCTCTTCAACACATTGGCAAAGCGGTTGGTCAATCTGTAGAGATCATGGAATGTATACCTCTCCGTCTTTCCATCCTTGCCCTCCCAGATAAGGGCAACCCTGTCCCTGACCGGTGTCTTTATGTGTCTATCAATAGCCTCATAGGCTATATTGATATGGCCATCATCAAACCATTCAAGCTCCTTGGCCATGCTCTCCCACGACATCTCCCTCCTGGCCCTCTCATAGTCAAGGAGATTGGGCTTGACCTTCATGTCTGCAATGCCATGCTTCTTTATTGGCTCATACCTCATCAGCCTTACCTCCTTAGGTTATTAATTGATGATTTGACTATCGGCAAAATTATTATCCTTCTTACTTAAATCATTTGCCCTTGTTTGAGCTTTATTTAATTATCTTTGACATCTCCTTGAATTCCCTGGTGCCTGCCCTCTGAAGTATCTGGAATATGACGGTTTCGGTAGAGGTAATAACCGCTCCGTTTTCATTCATAAGGTGAAGCCCCACAAGGCGATTCTCCTCAACCCTTGAATCAACGGCATCACATGGCACATGGACATTATAGCCTTTCTCAAGCAGGGCAATACATGTCTGAAAGATACAGATGTGTGATTCTACCCCTGTAAGTATTATATTTCTCAAATCCCTTGATTTAATAAGATCATTAAACCTCCCAACAGCACAACAATTAAACTCCATCTTCTCTATCGGTTCAAATGGGGTGATGAGTTCTCTTACCCCCTCTACTGTGGGACCGAGCCATCTTGGATATTGCTCAGTAACAATAATGGGCAGGCTGAATAGTCGTGCAAGATGGATAAGGGCCTGTATGTTCTTGATGGTCCTTGCCCCATTGCCCATGACCGTCATGAGCCGCTCCTGTGCATCCACTATAACAAGCCCTGTATTATCTCTGGCCAACAACGAAACCTTCACACCCATTAATATCCTCAAGAATATAAGAAGATACCATTATATCAGGTCTGGGAACTTTTCTACCACCAATCTGATTTTTTTCTGACCACCAGATCTTCTCAGCAATTCTATTCGGGACACCTTATCTAAACATTCATCCCATTCCAGTATTTTGAAACCCATCAAAACTTGTTTATTTCAATGAATATATATATATATAATCCTTTCCTACATTAAATTGAGACAAAACAATAAAATCATTATTTTTATTTTCTTTTAGTTCTCTCAAGAAGTTATATAATTTGCCAAACTGACCTTTTGGATAATCAGGGCTATACGGGAACATAATGTATTTAATATTATTTCTTACACAAAAATCCTTCAATCCCTCATAAGTCGAAACTTCACCCAGTTCATACCAGAACCAGACAAACCTGTTCATCGGGATCCTGTATTTTATGGAATAGAATCTTACCGGCATAATTCGCAATAGTACCATTTTTTCTCCCTCGTTAATATTTTCCTTTACCCATTGCATTGCTCTATCAACAGGGAACTTTAACTCTCTATCAGGGAAAAGATATCTACCAAGAGATTGATCAGTCGTATGGATAATAAGGTATGCCATGATTATGGCATATCCAATCTTAAAAGAATACCTGAATCTAATCCTTTTAATAATTTCGAACAGAAAATGAGACAGAAATATAGAGATGGTGGGATAAAACGCTACTGAAAACCTGTGTTGACCATAAGGTGCTGTATAATCAGCAGTATAAAATAGGTAATAAGCAAGGAAAATAAGGCCATAAAATGAAATGAGATGGTTTCTCTTGTTTATAAACACGAATGGGATTGATAAAAGAAATAATGGCAGGATCGGATGAGATTGTATCCACAATAATTTAAGATATATGTATGCCACATCTGACGTAAAATGTTCCCAGTGAATGGTGTACTGCCTCCAGTTTATAAAACGTTGCATAATCATCCATGGGATAACAGACACTATAGATATTCCGAGAATCCTTAAATCATCTATCAATTCTTTAACATCTCTGAATTTATAAATAATCATGTATAATGAGCATATAAAAAGCATCAAAAGGATATCCTCTTTGTATAAAAAGCCAAGACTTATAAAGAAAGAGGATATCAACAAATCCCTTTTATCTTTATCTCTTAAATATCTAAGGAAATAGAATGAAATTAACACAACAAAAAAGACCACACCACTCGTTAATTGACTAAGGTGGGCATAATGAAATACTACAGGAGAAAAAAGATAAAGCGGGATCGCAAATAATGCGGTTTTCCGTTCGGAGAAGAGCAAAATGCTTCTATAAAGATAGATTGTGGTAAAGAAATAAAAGGTAAGCTGAATAACCCTTGGAGCAATATGATTAATACCCGCAATAAAGAATGACAGTAGATAAAGGACCCTGGAGACGGGTGGGTATCTAACCAGAAACAAATCATAATGGATATCCCTAACCAGGACAAAGTATATAGCAAGGATAAGCAACAAAAAGATTACTATAACACTGGTGTGTATCTTATGATAGAGGATTTTGTGAATATGTAAATAAAACTCTCTTACCCTTTTGTTAAATATTCCTATAAAGGCAAAGAAAACTATTATAATAAAGCACAATCTAAATGCATTATGCCATCTCTCTCCAAGATAATAATATACCCACAATCCACCCTGAATATGTAGTGCTTCATCTCCTAAATTAAGGATGGGCATTGTTATGCGAGGGACGTGAAACCCTATCGCAACAATAGAGATTATCAGAAGCCATTTATGGTCTTTTATATCCTCCAGTAGATTTTGGGGCATTATGATGAAGGGCTTATTCATCGATATACTATCCAGCCATCTGATCACTAAAAATCCTGAAATAGTGAAGTATACCATCATCCCTGAAAATATGAGGGTCCTTCCTGTTATAGAAACAGGGAGTGCCCATGTGGGATAAAAAATGTAGAGAAAAAACCAGAGCAGAATGAAAGATATTTTGTATTGATTCGTATATAACCTCATCATAATCTCTGCTCAGGGGGATAAACCTCTATTTCGTCAATGCCGATCTCAGAATCTATAGCCTTTACACTTATATAACGTGCGGTCTCTGGTCTTTCAAAGACTATGCTGATAGGGTTCTCTTTGTGTTCCATAGAAGAAATCCTCTGCCAGTCCCTGCCATTCTCAGATATTGATATCTCGGGCACTCCTTTGTTAAACTCGCCATACAGCAAAATTGTCTTTATCTCTTCACATTGATTTAAATCAACGATGAGAGGCTTATTTGTAGGCCTCAAGATAAAACCAGAGCCTGGGCTCCTATCGCCATCGACGGCATTACTGCCATGAAAACGTAGCTGGGCCTCACTCGCAGGATAATAACCCAAGGTCTTTTTGCCATAAGCGATATTAGGCACTTTTGAGGGTGGTGAATAAACCCAAGAGTATGCGGTTTTAAAATTTCTGCCGTTATAAAGACTGCTATACCAGAGGATAAAAATGCCCGTGCCTATTGCCGAAATCAATATAATCCCTATAAACCTTGGATAACCCTTTAATATACCAATGCAGACAAAACATCCTATCAAAACAAAGGTGGCACAGGTTATTATCATTCCCCAGAAAAAGGCATCACTCCAGTATCTAAACTCAACTATGCTCTCACCTTCTGGGACCTCAACTGCATGGGCAGCGCCATTGGCCCGATAAACTTTCGCCCTCTCACCATTCACCCATGCCCTCCAATGCCCCGTATATGGATATGAAAGCCCGAATATTGCAGGTGCCTCAGAGTAAATCTTAAACTCTAACCGATTAAAAGAACTATAAATTAGCTCTACAGAGCCCTTTTTCATATTCCTTGCATTATCTGTTATCTGCTTGGCGCGCTCTGTATCATATCCCTCTATGAATACCTGTTGGGGCAAACGCATTATGCGCATCTTTTCATAGGCCTCATCATCACTTACAACAGGCACAACCTCGGTAAATAACTTACCTAAGAAAGGCTCCATAAATGAGTTCTTTACCTGTTTTACTGCTGTACGGGTCTGCATATTAATAACCTCAGCTGCTTGAAAACCAATCTGTCTTCTTTTTTGAGCCTTTATTTGCTCAAATGTTGGTTGAATCTCAAGGGGGTCAGTAAAGGTGCCATATCTGAGGATTACACCTACCTGCAAAATCGCCATAAATACAATAAACAATTTTAGCAGTGTGGATGGTCTGTTCTTTATCCCATAAACAATCAGGCCCAAAAGTGAAAAAATACCTGATAAGAGCACCAAGAATATTTTCCACAGGGGTATATTATTGATTGCAATTGGTGGCATCTCAACACTATATGCCTTGAGGGTATAGACGAGTATTAAGTAAAAAGGGGTTAATAACAGGGCTATTATTGCAAGGATTGAGTAAGGGGCTATTCTCACTGAGAATCGTTTTAACTTGAGGTGATACGGTTCTTCCTTCACCATCCATATAAGGATTAACATAAGAAACATTGGTAGAATCAAAGATGCTCTTCCCTGGTGCCTGAAGGCTGAAAGGAAAGGCAAATATGTCCAGCATAGTTTATAGACAGGGGTCTTATCTCCAAGTATAAATAATATCCAGAAGATTATTATCCCCCATATAACCCATACAGACCTTTTTATTTTTATTCTGAAAAATGCCAATAATGGCAGTAAGATCGGTAAAGTCAGCAACAATGATCCACCAAAGGCACTGTGAACATCGGTTAGAAATGGCATAAAAAAGTTGCCCAACAATTCAAAAAATCCAATTGGTGCTACGCTCCATTCATATGTAGCATCAGCCCTCCCTGTGTTTGTAGGGTAGAAATCAAATACAAAAGGGAATATATACACTGATGCAAGTAATACACCAATTATCATATATAGAGCAGTCTTCGATATAAATTTAAGGATATCCTTAATATACCCGGACAGATTAAAGATATCTGACCGATAAAATGGAAAAATCAGCATAAAAAGACCGGCACCGACCATTCCATAATACATATGCTGTGGATGGCCACTTACTACGAGCAAATATGTCATGATAATAATACCCAGAGGACCTACAATCCCTTTCGGCTGAACATAATACCATCCCATCGCAACACAGAGCACAATATAACCTGTATAAGCCTCGAGTGAAGCTCCAAATCTGAAAAGATCAAGCATCCTTAAGTTGTAAACTGTGATAAAAGATATCAGGAAAGAAAAGAATGTATTTAACCTCAACTTCCTGAGGAAAAGAAACAGTATCAGATGTGTTATGCCCAATGAGAGGATCTTGAAAAACTCATACCATTGGAGGGCCTTACCATTCCAGTAACCCGGCATTATGGAGCAAAGATGCGATATGGGATGAAATACCTGAGACCATGTTAGGGTTATAGCAGACTGGCCTAATGCATAAGTTGGATGGTAAAGAGGAAAAGAACCCGTCCAGATAGAAAATAGTATCTCCATCTGCTGATGAACAGAGTGGCGAAAGTCATTGCCCATCATCAGATCCGAAACAAAGGGCATTATCCAGTAAAATAGTAAAAACGGCAAGAGAATAATAAAAATGTATATTAAAATAGAGTTTTTATTAAACAGAAACATCGTAGTAATTTAAATCTTTAGACTTTATTGATTAATGTTTGAGTTGCTTATATTAGCCTTTTTAATCTCTTATAAAGTGCTCCCCAAAAATGAAGCAGCCATTACCGTAGAATTTATATATAAGAGAAAGAGCACAACAATGAGATCAAATAAGCTCTCTATCAAGTAGAGTATCAAGATCGTTGCTGAGGCAGATCTGCCAGACAACTCTGTCTCTTCTGTAGCAAGTAAATATGGTATCAACCCTAACACCATATACCGATGGAGACACAAATACAAAGGCTTCTCCGCTTCATGGGTGAAACACCTTAAAACCCTTGAAGAAGAAAATTCAAGACCCAAAAGACTCCCTCTGAAAAAGAATTAGAAACCAGGCAATTACTAAACATCATTAAAAATCTCTGAGCATAACAGGAGATGAAGATCCTTCAGTAATGATAATGTCTGAACCCTATATATAAAGAGAATTAAGATCAATGGGGCAGACATCTTTTATAACTCCTGTCTCACTTTTTGGGGCATATCAAATCTCCCTTCTTCTCTTCCCCCTAAATATTTAAAAACTGACGGTTAAAGATAATTTTACCTTTAAGATCGGCAAAAATAATTATATATCAAGAATGTTTGATATTTCCAACCTCAACCTTGGGAAAAGCAAAAACTTGAAATTCCCCTAATTTCTATGAAATAATTTTTATGTAAATTAACTTCTATAATTAGAAAATGGAGTTTTAAATATTGCAATTTTTTAATGCGTTGCGGGGAGACGATAAATATTATCTTCCTCTCCTCCTTTTTATTTCCATCCTGCTTCACTTCCCATTTGTCTTTAACGGGTTTGGTGAACTCGATGCAGCAAGGATAGCAGTAAGTGTTATCGATATGATAAATAATGGCTCTCTTGCTGCTTTTGCAAATTTTTATTTTACAGATGTCATACCTCTATATATCTTGTATTTAAAGCTTTTTATGAGACTATTTAATTATAATTATTCATACCTGCCTATCATAATGAACTATACAAATGCTGTAATTGGAACACTTATTATTATACCCGCTTTTCTCCTGATTAAGAATCTGTTCAATAACCCTAAGATAGCCTTTTGTGTCATCCTTGTAGTCCTTTTTGCCCCATCATTTTATCAATCAACTATTATGGGCTTTCCACATCTCATTTCTCTATTTTTCTTAATTATCTCCTTCCTATTATATCTCTCAGGAATTGGCCAAACGAACAACAGGGCCTTTCTACTATATATGTTTTTTACTTGTATATTTCTGACAATAGCTTTTCTTTTCAAATCAGATTATATCCTTGCCACTGGTTTTTATATAGGGCTTTTATTAATTAGAAAGATAAATAATAAAATAAAGATAATCACTACTATTATAATCATCATAATCTCTGGCATCCTCTTTCTTGTGTTTAGAAAGCTTATCTTAGGCCCTACGGGTGGCACCACAATGTCAAGTGAGGAATTTTCAAAGTGGTATCATTTCTTCATAACGATACCTGTAACCTTTAAATCCCTTTATATCCAGGTTCGACCTGTTGCCTATGCCTTTGGCATGGCAACATTTTTTCTTTCCCCGATTGCCCTTCTTTATCTTCTTTATAAAAAGCGGTTTGATGTTGTGATATTTGTACTTTCATGGGCAGCTCTCCCTACTATTTTCTGGATATTTATCGGGGGCAATAATGCCAGACATAACATGCTTTCCGTGCTTCCGGTTGTAACCCTCGTGATATGGTTTTTTTATGAGAGATTTAAAAAGGGCGTGGTAATCTTGGCCGTTCTTCTCATCCTTGCGAATTACTTTATACTCCATCCATCATTTTCTATACTAAGACCCAGTGGAAATCTGTTAAAGAGTAATTTCTTGATTAAAGAAAGAATGCTCAGATTTCAGGCTGATGCCAGGAAAATCGCATCTTTAGATGATAAAAAGATAGCAGTCATTGGTTATTTTCATAATCCTCACGTAATCTTTGAGATTCTAAGCAAACAAGGCCCCTACAAGGCACAAAAAATTGGGAGAGAAGACTATAGAATAGAAATTGATGATAGAGAGTTTGTATTTATATATTTCATACTCTCAAAACCCGATGATTTAATACCTGAATTAAGTAAAGTCATTAAAAAGTATAATCTTTATAATTATACTTTTGTATCAGCCACCTATGATCTTACCCCTCTCAAGACGATCGGACTAAAAGTAAAAACAGTAGATATAATTCCAAAGGGAATCCTATAATGAAGATCAACTTACTAAGAAAAGAGTTTTTTTACCCTTCTGAATATAAACTTTAAATGTTCCAGATTCTGTATCTCTGTAAGAATACCAAGTATTATCCTCGGCCTTAAATAAAACTCCCTGTAAGCCTTAAGCCTTAACTTTTTGAGTTCCTTTAATGTCATACTCTCAGGTACATAGACAATACTCTGGAATGAAACATTACTGAAATCGTAGTTTTTCAGCTTACCTTCTTCTATTAATCTTCGCGTCATTTCACTTCCAGGAACAGGAAGACATATAGTGAATTGCGCTCTGTTTATGGGTAATTCCTTTGAAAGCTTTATGGTCTGTAATATATCTTCTTTTGTCTCTGTTGGATAACCTATTATGAAGAATCCTGTTGTTCTTATCTTTGTTACACGATGTATCAGATTCACCTTTTCCACTATCTCATCCACCGTCTGCGCCTTTCTCATATCTTTCAGAGTCTTTGGAGAACCAGACTCGATACCAAGTCCGAGAGAATAACACCCCGCCCTCTCAAGCAGCCTCAAGATCTCCTCATCAAGCGTTGCTAATCTAACCCCGTTAGGGAAGGAAAGGGCTATATCCCAACCCCTACGGATAATCCCTTCACATACACCTATGACCAGCTCCTTCTTCCATGTAAAATTGTCATCTATGATCTGAAATTCTCTAACACCGTATTTATCATGCAAAAGTTCCATCTCCTCAAGCACAGACTCAACGCTCCTCCCTCTGACCTTTCTTCCCATTATGGTATTATTAGCACAGAAAGTACAGCTATATGGGCATCCCCTTGTGGTGGAAATACTCGTTAAGGGATATTTTTTTGAAAATGCCCCTATCGGTGCATATGGATAGTCATTCGGATTGATCATTTCCCAGCTTGGCAAACCAATTGAATCGAGATCCTGTATGGGTTTTAAAGGATTTAATTTAATATCTCCATTATCTCTCCAGATCAGATTATTAATTGATTCAAAAGGAATATCGTCACCACTTAATCTTTTCAATAACTGAACAAGTCCAATCTCAGCCTCTCCTCTAAAGGCATAGTCAGTGCTCATGTATTTCATAGAACCCTCGGGGTCTCCTGAGGGATGAGGCCCGCCTATCACTGTTACAGCATCTGGATTTGTACTCTTTACAAACTCCAAAGCCTCTTGAGCCTCCCTTACACTTCTTGTATATACCTGAAATCCTGCCACATCATAGTCCTTCTTCCTAAGTCTTTCAAAAAGTTTCTCTTTTGTCATCCCCTTCTTTACCCCATCCCATATCTCCACCTCAAAGCCATTATTTCTCAGAGAAGTAGCTATATACCCCAGGCCCAGATTCGGGGTTATATTGACCATACTATCTTCCAGTGTGAGAGGATTTATAAGAAGTACTTTCATACTTTTATCTTCTTAACATTTAAAATTCTGAAGACTATAATCCACTTCTCTTTCACCACTCAAGCCTTTCCTCTTATTATCCTATGGAAATTATCTTAAACCCTATTTAAAATATATTTTAACAATCATCGAAATTAAAAGTAAAATATTAAGGGATCATAAAGTACTCCCCACAAAGTGAGACATTCAATTATTTAAAATCTTTAGCACAACGATGAGACCAGACAGGACCCTTCATAACCAGACCATGGAACTCATAGTTGAGGCTATTCTACCCGTTATTCCTGCCTCCTCTATGGCAAGAAAATATGACATTCCTCTCTCCCATGGAGATAGAAATACAAAGGATGTGCCAACTACTTAATCTCTATAGGGTAAAGGTACTTCAAGGAATAAATTGGCCCAACTTAATTAAATGGCCGTATTCGGTAAAGAAACTAAAGACATTCGTTTTGTTACAAAGGCAAAGGGGAATATGGAGCATAAAGTCCTCGGACAGCATACAGAATGGTAATCTACAATCTGGAAACTCTTAGAGGGGAAACTCAAGAATAAGTGCTTTAATAGAAGGGTTTCTGATAGCCCCAGGATTACAACAGAAAGTGGTTGAGAGATACAGGGTGTTTTATATAATATATTGAAAACCTCATAGTGACATCAATAACAAGATCTCTTGTGAGGAAGAGCATGGTGATGTTTAAATATAATATTCCAAAAATTTGTTCTAATTAATAACACCTGGTCTCATGGTAGTGTAACATTAATTGTGTCTGGAGAAGGGAAGAGGGTATCAGAGATAGTGTAAATTGGTAAAATACCTCCCGTACCAAAGAAACTAAAGGAATCAC
>MTOQ01000006.1 GCA_002011735.1 Nitrospirae bacterium JdFR-81
AAGTCCACAACCGCTGGCTTTAATACGGTATGGGCGATCCTTAAACCACCTATGTGGTATGGAGAGACCACCTCGTCAGCACCTGCCCTGAGTAGCTTTTTATCTGAGCCCTCTTCAGATGCCCTCGCCACTATCCTGAGATCAGGATTCAGGCCCCTTGCAGAGAGCACGACATAGAGGTTATCAGAGTCAGAGGAGAGCACGGAGATCAACCCCTTTGCCCTCTCTATCCCTGCATCCCTCAGTATCCTGTCCTGTGTTGCGTCTCCCTGTAGCACGAGTATCTCGCTGTCCATGTTTGATACCACATCAGGAGAGTTCTCTATAACCACAAAGGGGACCTTGCTCTGCATCATCTCCTTGCAGATGATCTTCCCCATTCTCCCATAGCCACAGATAATATAATGATCCCTCAGGCTCTCGATCGCCTTGCTCAACCTCTTCCTCCCAAGGACCTCCCTCAACTCTCCCTCAAGTATCACCCTTGCTGCCACGCCAAGGGCATAGAACATCACCCCTACACCTGTGAGTATTAGGATGGTCGTAAAGACCCTCCCTGCCCTTGTGAGATTGTGGACCTCCTGGTAACCAACGGTGGTGAGGGTTATGATGGTCATATATAGAGAATCGAAGAAGTTCCATTGTTCTATTATCGTGTATCCAACCGTCCCAAAGATTATAACACCTATTATCGCAACAATCGAGATTACTATACGCTGTTTAAAGCTCACGATCAACAATCACTGAGGACTTCTGTTAGCTTCCTCTGGGCCCTCTCGGGATGTGTCCCCTTCCAGTAAAACCTCCCGCATCCAGGGCATCTCTTAAACTCCCTGACCGTATTATAGACATACTCAGGAACATGCCCCTCTGCCTCCTCTTTTGGAATCCTCCGAAGGAGTGCGTTGCACACAGGGCACCTCACAAGAGAGGGTATGCCAAATCTATCGGACCCTCTGTAAGGGGTGAGCCTTAATGCAGTGATCACCTCTTTCAGCTGTTTGAAAGGGTCATTCTCTCTCAGCAATAGATACCTCTTCAGCCCTCTCACCTTTACCAGCCCCCTATCCCTTGTGAGTAATATCCTGTCTTCTTCCCGTGCGATCCTCAGGATGAGGCGATCCTCAATATGAGGAAAGTAAACGGTGTCATAACCGAGGATCCTCAACCACCTGGCAAGGCGGCCAAGCATGGAATCGGCAACGAATCTCATTGGCCAAGTAGTAGTTAGTAGTCAAAGGGACAAGGAGCATCTCCCCCTGACTAATTTACTACCCACTACTAACTACCCTCCTGTTCCTCCGGCGCCTTCACAAAGGTATCCCTGTATCTGGTCATACCTGTGCCTGCTGGTATGAGCCTGCCCATGATCACATTCTCCTTCAGACCCCTAAGCTCATCCACGGCACCATTAATCGCTGCCTCTGTAAGAACCCTCGTGGTCTCCTGGAAGGAGGCGGCAGAGATAAAGCTGTCGGTGGTGAGGGATGCCTTGGTGATACCAAGGAGTATCGGCTTGGCCTTGGCAGGTCTGCCCTTCTTCTCCATCACCCTCTTGTTCTCTGCCTCAAAGGTATTCTTATCAACCTGCTCTCCAACGAGGAAGTCGGTGTCTCCTGGATCCTCGATCTTCACCTTCTTCATCATCTGCCTGACTATGACCTCTATATGCTTGTCATTGATAGAGACACCCTGAAGTCTGTAGACCTTCTGGACTTCATCCACAAGATAACGCTGCAGTTCCTTTGGCCCGAGTATCTCAAGGATGCTGTGCGGGTTGATAGAGCCATCCATCAATGCCTCGCCTGCCTTGACAAAGTCACCCTCATGGACGCTCAGGTGCTTGCCCCTAGGGATATGGTATTCCCTTGTATCCGTGGCACCCTTTATGGCAACCACCCTCATACCCTTGTGGAAGCCCCTGAACTCTACCACGCCATCGATCTCGCTGACTATCGCCTGCTCCCTTGGCTTTCTCGCCTCAAATAGCTCTGCCACCCTTGGCAGTCCACCGGTTATATCCTTTGTCTTTGTGGTCTCTCGGGGTATCTTGGCGATTACATCACCAGGATGGACGATGGTGTTCCTCTCAACAAGTATATGTGAGCCAAGGGGAAGAAGATACCTGGCTATCTTATTGGTCCCTGGGATCCTCAGGGTGGCCTTGCCATGCTCATCCTTTATCGAGATCCTCGGCCTCATGTTGGCCGGGTATTCTATCACCACCTTATGGGAGAGCCCTGTCACCTCGTCAACCTCCTCCTTGACCGACACACCCTCCACTATATCCCCGAGTGCGATCCTTCCGCCAACCTCTGTGATGATGGGAACCGAGTAGGGGTCCCATTCAACAAGCCTCTGACCCTGTTCGACCTTCTGACCGTTCTTGACCCTCAGCTTTGCCCCATATACCACGGAGTATTTCTCCTTCTCCCTCCCCCTTGAATCAACGATCGCAATCTGACCATTCCTGTTCATAACGACAAGCGCACCCTCGCGGTCCTTGACGGTCGAGATGTTGATGAACTTGACCGTTCCACTGTTCTTTGCATCAAGCACTGACTGCTCAACAAGCCTTGTTGCGGTGCCACCTATGTGGAATGTCCTCATCGTGAGCTGTGTGCCTGGCTCTCCGATCGACTGGGCCGCTATGATACCTATCGCCTCACCAAGCTCAACCAGCTCACCCCTACCAAGGTCCCTTCCATAACACATCCTGCAGACACCATACTTTGACTCGCAGGTAAGCACGGAACGGATCATCACCCTGTCTATACCGGCACCTATGATCTTCTGTGCGAGTTCGTCATCTATCTCCTGCCCCTTCTTCACGATCAACTCATTGGTGATGGGGTCTCTTATGTCCTCTGCAGCGATCCTGCCGAATATCCTCTCCTCAAGGGGCTCGATGATCTCGCCACCCTCGACCAGGTTGGTCACATATATACCATCGTGTGTCCCGCAGTCCTCCTCCCTCACTATCACATCCTGCGTCACATCCACAAGCCTCCTTGTGAGATAGCCCGAGTTGGCGGTCTTTAAGGCGGTATCTGCAAGACCCTTCCTTGCTCCATGGGTTGATATAAAGTACTGTAGTGGTGTCAGCCCCTCTCTGAAGTTGGCCGTAATAGGGGTCTCTATGATCTCCCCTGATGGCTTGGCCATGAGTCCCCTCATGCCCGCAAGCTGCCTGAGCTGGGCTGCGGAACCCCTTGCACCTGAGTCAGCCATCATGAATATGTTATTGAAGGATCGGCGCTCAAGGAGCTCTTCCTCGGACACCTTATCGATATCCTTTATCCCCTCTGCACCAAGCTCCCTCATCATCTCATCAGCGACCTTCTCTGTAACCTGTGCCCATATATCAATGACCTTGTTGTACCTCTCACCATTCGTTATCAGACCCTCTGAGTACTGCCTCTGAACCTCAAGGACCGCCTGTTCAGCCTCCTTTATAATCTCCTGCTTCTTGACAGGGATATGCATGTCTGCTATACATATCGATGTGCCAGAGAGTGTGGCATATTTGAAACCGAGCTTTTCGAGGTTGTCAAGGAAGAAGACCGTGGCCTTCTTGCCGAGCCTCTTGTAGCAGATCTCTATGAGCTTTGTTATCTCCTGCTTGTTCATCACCTTATTGATGAGAGAAAATGAAAGGCCCTCTGGCAGTATCTCCCCAAGGATTATACGGCCAGGCGTCGTCTCAACATATGAGCCATTCATCCTGACCTTTATAACCGCATGCATATCCACCATGCCTGCATCATAGGCTATCCTGACGGCCTCAGGGCTCTCATACCTTCCCTGTAGCCTTGCCCTCAGCCTCTCCTTTGGATCCTTGATCTTCTCGATCTCCTCATCAGGGATTGCGCTCCCTCTTGCGCCCCTCCTCTCCTTGGTGAGGTAATAGATACCAAGGACGATATCCTGTGTGGGCACGGCGATAGGCCTGCCATTTGCAGGGCTGAGGATATTATTCACTGACATCATCAACACCCTTGCCTCCACCTGTGCCTCGATCGATAGGGGGACATGCACCGCCATCTGGTCTCCGTCAAAATCTGCATTAAATGCGGTGCAGACAAGGGGGTGGAGCTTGATGGCCTTACCCTCTACAAGCACAGGGTCGAAGGCCTGTATGCCGAGTCTGTGGAGCGTCGGTGCCCTGTTCAGGAGCACGGGGTGCTCCTTGATCACCTCATCAAGACAGTCCCATATGGGCTCCTCGCCCCTTTCGACCATCTTCTTGGCCGCCTTGATCGTTGTGACATAGCCCTTCTCCTCAAGCTTGCTGAATATAAAGGGTTTGAACAGCTCCAGGGCCATCGTCTTTGGAAGGCCACACTGATGCAGTTTTAACTCAGGCCCAACGACGATGACAGAACGCCCTGAGTAGTCAACCCTCTTACCAAGGAGGTTCTGTCTGAAACGGCCCTGCTTACCCTTTATCATGTCACTCAGGGACTTCAGTGGTCTCTTCGTTGCGGCCTTCAGGACCCTGCTCCTGCGGCCATTGTCAAAGAGGGCATCGACCGCCTCCTGGAGCATCCTCTTCTCATTACGGATGATCACACTCGGGGCCTTCAGCTCCATCAGCCTCTTCAGCCTGTTGTTCCTGTTTATAACCCTCCTGTAGAGGTCGTTCAGGTCTGATGTGGCAAACCTTCCGCCCTCAAGGGGCACAAGGGGCCTAAGGTCAGGTGGCAGCACAGGTATGACATCCATGATCATCCACTCTGGCTTGTTGCCTGATTTCCTGAAGGCCTCAACAAGCCTCAGCCTCTTCGTAAGCTTCCTCTTTACGCCAAGGGAGGATGTCTCCTGTATCTGCTTCCTGAGGTCTTTTGCAAGCCTGTCAAGGTCAAGATTCTTCAGGAGTTCCCTCACCGCCTCCGCCCCTATACCTGCCTTGAACCTGTCACCATACTCCTGGACACACCTCCTGTATTCCTCGTCTGTAAGCAGCTGCTTCTCCTTGAGCTTTGTATCACCAGGGTCAATAACCACATAGCTCTCAAAATACAGGACCCTCTCAAGCTGTCTCATGGTCATGTCAAGGAGTGTCCCGATCCTTGAGGGGATGCCTTTTAGAAACCAGATATGGGCAACAGGGGTTGCCAGTTCGATATGGCCGAGCCTCTCACGCCTCGCCTTCGACTGGATCACCTCAACCCCGCATTTATCACAGACCACACCCCTGTGCTTCATACGTTTGTATTTCCCGCATATGCACTCCCAGTCCTTAACAGGTCCGAATATCTTGGCACAGAAGAGTCCATCCCTCTCAGGCTTGAATGTCCTGTAGTTTATGGTCTCTGGCTTCTTTACCTCTCCATAAGACCACGCCCTGATCTTCTCAGGGGAGGCCAGTTTGATCCTGATGGCCTCAAACTCTGTTGGATTCTTTGGTTTTTCAAATATTGAATAGATGTCCTCCACTTACACCCCTCCAAAAATTTATTGTATTTTAAGGCCCTTATCCCTTCTTTGCACCCTTTTTTGCACCACTGCCATTGCCCTTCTCCGATGGCTTCTCCTCAAGCAGCTCCACATCAAGGCCAAGGCTCTGGAGCTCCTTGATCAGGACGTGGAACGACTCAGGCACACCTGGCTCCAAATTGACGTCTCCCTTCACAATCGCCTCATAAACACGTGCCCTGCCTGTAACATCGTCACTTTTAACGGTGAGGAACTCCTGGAGTGTGTATGCAGCGCCATATGCCTCGAGTGCCCAGACCTCCATCTCACCCAGCCTCTGCCCACCAAACTGTGCCTTGCCACCAAGTGGTTGTTGTGTAACGAGTGAATATGGCCCGATGGAACGGGCATGTATCTTATCATCCACAAGATGGTGGAGCTTCATCATATACATATATCCCACGGTCACGGGCTTCTGGAATGGTTCTCCTGTCTTGCCATCATAAAGTGTGATCTGCCCGCTTACAGGCAGTCCTGCCTCCTTTAAAAGCTCCTTTATCTCTTCCTCCTTTGCTCCTTCAAATACAGGTGTCTGGACATAGATACCAAGCTCTTTTGCCGCCCAGCCAAGATGGGTCTCCAGTATCTGCCCCACATTCATACGAGAGGGCACACCGAGTGGGTTGAGTATTATATCAACAGGTGTACCATCAGGCAGGTAGGGCATGTCCTCCTCTGGCACAACGATGGAGATCACTCCTTTATTACCATGCCTTCCGGCCATCTTATCTCCCACCTGGATCTTCCTCTTCATGGCGATGTAGACCTTTACTATCTTGAGCACCCCGGGTGGTAGTTCATCCCCCTTCTTGAACCTCTCCTTCCGTGCGTTGTAGTACTCCTCACGAGCCTTTATCTTCCTCTTCACCTCATTCTCTATCTCCTTGAGCCTTGCCTTCAGCTCAGCATCCTGGGGCTTTATCTTGTGCAGATGGGTGTCTGGAATCTGCTGTAGTATCTCCTTTGTAAGTTTATGACCCTTCTCACAGATGGCCTTCTTCGTCCCTGGCAATCTCACAGGCTCGGCCACCTTCTGGTTAAGCAACAGCTCCCTCATCTTTATATAGCCGCTCTGCTTGATTATCCTCTTCTCATCCTCCAGGTCCCGTTCTATCCGCCTTAACTCATCCTCCTCGATGCTCTTTGTCCTCTTATCCTTGGTCACACCCTTGCGGGTAAAGACCTTTACATCAAGCACGGTGCCTTCAATCCCTGGGGGCACATAGAGGCAGTTCTCCCTCACCTCCTCAGCCTTCTCTCCAAAGATCGCCCTCAATAACTTCTCTTCAGGGGTCAGCTGGGTCTCGCTCTTTGGGGTCACCTTACCAACCAGGATATCACCAGGCTTGACCCTGGCACCGATCCTTATGATACCGCTTTCATCGAGATTCCTCAGGGCCTCCTCACCTATATTCGGTATATCCCTTGTTATCTCCTCTGGCCCGAGTTTTGTCTCCCTTGCCTCTACCTGGAACTCCTCGATATGTAGGGAGGTGTATATATCCTCCTTGACCAGGCGCTCGCTGATGATAATGGCATCCTCAAAGTTGTACCCCTCCCATGGCATAAAGGCAACGAGCACGTTTCTGCCCAGGGCAAGCTCTCCCATGTCGGTGGCAGGACCATCGGCGATAATCTGCCCCTCCTTGACATGCTCACCCACATCCACGATGGGCTTTTGATTGATACAGGTGGCCTGGTTTGAACGGTAGAACTTTATCAGGCTATAGAGGTCTACCTCTCCGTTATCAGCCCTTATTATGATCCTTGAGGCATCCACGGACTCCACCGTGCCCGACCTCTTTGCAGTCACGATAACACCCGAATCCCTGGCGGTAACTGCTTCCATGCCTGTGCCAACGATAGGGGCCTCTGTTCGTAGCAACGGGACAGCCTGCCTCTGCATGTTCGAGCCCATGAGCGCCCTGTTGGCGTCATCGTTCTCAAGGAACGGTATCAGGGATGCAGAGACACTCACTATCTGCTTCGGTGAGACATCCATGTATTCGACCTCCTGAGGGGTAACGATCTTGAAGTCACCACCCACCCTTGCAGACACGGTATCTCCTATGAGCCTGCCCTTTTCGTCCACCGGCGTGGTGGACTGGGCTATCACGTGTTTCTCGCCCTCGATGGCAGAGAGATAGACTATCTCATCCGTAACCCTTCCGTTCACCACCTTCCTGAAAGGTGACTCGATGAAGCCGAAATCATTGACCCTTGCATAGGTGGCGAGGGAGGTTATCAACCCGATATTCGGGCCCTCAGGAGTCTCTACAGGACATATCCTCCCATAATGCGTTGGATGGACATCCCTGACCTCAAAGCCTGCCCTCTCCCTTGTAAGGCCTCCAGGGCCAAGGGCGCTCAACCTCCTCTTATGGGTTATCTCTGAGAGGGGGTTTGTCTGATCCATGAACTGGCTCAGCTGGCTCGAGCCAAAGAACTCCTTGATCACGGCAATGACAGGCTTTGCATTGATGATCTCGTGTGGCATCGCACCTTCAAGCTCGGTGAGGGTCATCTTCTCCTTTATGGCCCTCTCCATCCTCACCAGGCCTATCCTGAACTGGTTCTCGAGCAGCTCCCCGACTGTCCTTACCCTCCTGTTACCGAGGTGGTCTATATCATCGACCTCTCCCTTCCCTGACCTGAGGTTGAGCAGATACCTTATTATCTCTATTATGTCCCTGTCGGTTAAGACCCTCGTCTCAAGCGGGACATCGAGTCCAAGCCTCTTGTTGAGCTTCAGCCTCCCCACAGGGGAGAGGTCGTACCTCTTTGAGTCAAAGAACAGCCCCTCAAATAGTGCCTTTGCATCCTCTATCGAAGGAGGCTCACTGGGCCTCAGCTTCTTATAGATCTCCACAAGGGCCTCCTCCCTGGTGCTGACCTTATCCATCAAGAGGGTCTCCCTGAGGGATGGGAGATACCTTATCCCGTCTATAAACAGCAACTGGAGGTTGACCGTCTTGAGCGAGAATATCTTCTCTATCGCCTCTTCTGTAATCACTTCGTTACTCTCCACGATCACCTCGCCTGTCTCGGGATCGATCACATCGGTCAGCGTCACCCTGCCTATAAGCTCCCTCCTGGATATCGGTATCTCCTTGACGCCTGCTGACTCAAGCTTCTTCAAGGCCGTCCTTGTTATCTTTGTCCCCTCTTTGACAACAATCTCTTTCGTCCCTGGGAGGTAGATATTCTCTGATGCCCTCACTCCCGAGAGCACCTCGCTCACGCCCCTTGTGGCCACCCCATCCCTGATATTCACCTCTTCGACAGGATAAAACATCCTCAGTATCTTCTCGTCGTTGTAGCCCAGTGCCTTCAGGATTATCGTGGCAGGCAGCTTCTTCCGCCTGTCGATCCTCACATACAGGGTGTCCTTTGTGTCGAACTCGAAGTCAAACCACGAACCCCTTGCGGGTATTATCCTTGCTGAAAAGGCAGCCTTGCCCTTCTCATGACTGAAGAACACACCAGGAGAACGGTGCAACTGGCTGACCACAACCCTCTCTGTGCCATTGATGATGAAACTGCCTGTGTCGGTCATCAAAGGCAGCTCCCCAAGATAGACCTCCTGCTCACGCATCTCCTTCAGCCTCTTCTGCCCACCATTGACCTTCTCCCAGAGGTTCAGCTTCACCTTGATCTTTAAGGGCGCGGCATAGGTGATACCCTTCTCGAGGCATTCCCTCACCTCATAGTTTGGCTTGCCAATCGTATATTCTATAAACTCGATGGAAGAGGTCTCGTTATAATCAACAATGGGGAATACCGTCTTGAACGCTGCCTGTAGTCCGATCTCCTCCCTCTTGTCAGGTGGGACATCCTTCTGTAGGAAACGCTCAAAAGACCTCTTCTGGATCTCGATAAGGTCCGGAATCGCAAGGACATATGGGACCTTACCAAAGTTTTTTCTTATCCTCATCTTCTTTGCCATAACACCCCTCTTACTTAATTTCTACTGTTGCCCCCTGCTCCTCAAGCTTGGCCTTGATGGATTCGGCCTCCTCTTTTGAGACTCCGGTCTTGATCGGCTTTGGTGCAGAATCCACGAGCTCCTTTGCCTCCTTAAGCCCGAGACTCGTAAGCTCTCTTACGACCTTTATAACCTGTATCTTCTTGTCCCCTGCGGAGGAGAGGATCACATCAAAGCTTGTCTTCTCCTCCTGTGCCTCTCCAGCAGCAGCCGCAGCCGGAGCGCCTGCTGCTGCCACAGCCACGGGTGCAGAGGCGGTCACACCATACCGCTCCTCGAACTCCTTTATAAATTCTGACATCTCACGAATGGTCATCTTATCGATAAACTCAAAGACCTGCTCCTTTGTGATAGACATCTTCCTCCTCCTTAATATTTATTTTTGGCAATCTACTATTGACTGCCCTCCCTTTGCTGCTTTAAGGCATTCATCGCATAAACAAACCTTGCCACGGTGGCATTCAACATGCCTGCAAATCTGGCCAGTGGTGATTGCATAGCACCGATAAACATCGCCAGCAGGGTCTCCCTCGGAGGAAGCTCCGAGACGGCCTTTATGTCATCAGGCCCGCAAAGCCCACCCTCGATAACCCCGCCTTTTATCTTCAACTTCTCATTGTTCTTGCTGAACTCTATGATCCTCTTGGCCAGCACGACAGGATCATCATAGCCAAAGGCCAGGCCGACAGGGCCTGAGAATAACTCCTTGGCCACATCCACAGGTGTGCCCTCAGCCGCCCTCCGGGCCAGTGTATTCTTCACAACCCGGAACTCCAGGTCAGAGCTCCTGAGGTCATTCCTCAGCTCCGAGATCTCCTTGACCGTAAGACCCCTGTAATCGGTGAATATCACACCCTTGGCCTTTGCGAACTTCTCATTGAGCTCAGAGACAACCTGGGCCTTCTTCTCCTTGTTCAGTCTTCTCCCCCCTTTCTTTCTATCAGAGACCCCAGGATGGAAGGTGGAATGATAAAGAAGAGGAACACCCCTGTCTTATTAAATATCCTTTCTGGTCTATGCAGGTAGAGCCCTTCACTCAATTAAGCGATCCTGACGGATCAGCACCTGCGGTCTCTGACCTAATATTAGTGTCTATGTCACACTTGAGACATCTATCGGTATACCCACACCCATGGTGGATGAAATATACAGCTTCTTCAGATACTTTCCCTTGCTTGAGGGCGGTTTTGCCCTCAGGACCGAGTCTATCACGGCCCTGGCGTTGTCGATCAGCTTGTTCTTCTCAAAGGATAACTTGCCGATAGAGACGTGGACTATCCCGGTCTTATCAGTCCTGTAATCAACCTTCCCTGCCGAGACCTCCTTAATGGCCTTCTCAAGCTCAAATGTTACCGTGCCTGTCTTTGGATTTGGCATGAGCCCCCTTGGGCCAAGTATCCTCCCCAGTCTGCCGACCATACCCATCATGTCAGGGGTGGCTATCGCCCTGTCAAACTCCAGCCAGCCATCCTGTATCCTCTCCACGAGGTCCTCTGCCCCCACATAATCTGCACCAGCCTCTTCGGCCTCCTTTGCCTTCTCACCCTTCGCAAATACAAGCACCCTTACCTTCTTCCCGAGACCGTGAGGTAAGACCACACTGCCCCTGACTATCTGGTCAGACTTCCTCGGATCCACCCCAAGGTTTATCGCCAGATCCACCGTCTCATCAAACCTGGCATAGGCGGTCTCCTTCATCAGATCTATCGCCTCCTCAAGGCTGTACTGCCTTGTGGTGTCTATCCTCCTCCTTGCCTCCCTGTATTTCTTGCCCATCCTACCTCCAGTCAAAAGATTTTAACCCTTTTACCCTCAACCCTCCACCACCTCAACACCCATGCTCTTCGCAGTGCCCATTATTATCTTGACCGCCTTGTCAAGGTCATTGGCATTGAGGTCAGGCATCTTTGTCTTCGCTATCTCACGCACCTGAGAGAGGGTTATCTTGCCCACCTTCTCCTTGTTCGGGACAGAAGAACCCTTTATGATGCCTGCCGCCTTCTTTATCAACTCCGAGGCAGGCGGTGTCTTCAATATAAAACTGAACGACCTGTCTTTGTATATCGTAAGGACAACAGGAATAATGGTATCTCCCATATTTTGTGTCTGGGCATTGAACGCCTTACAGAAATCCATTATATTGATCCCGTGGGGCCCAAGTGCAGGCCCTATGGGTGGTGCTGGATTCGCCTTGCCCGCAGGAATCTGGAGCTTTACCTCAGCTATAACCTCTTTCTTGGCCATCTATCCCTCCAAGTCTCATAACCAGATAACAAACAAATCCCACCCTCTTCATTTGACCGTCCCTCAGGGATTTGCTGTTTCTGGTCTTTATATCTTCTCCACCTGCATAAAGTTTAGCTCAACAGGGGTCTGCCTCCCGAATATCGTAACCATCACCTTCAGCCTGTTGTGATCCTCATCGACCTCATCGATGTATCCATTAAAGTTTGAGAATGCACCATCGGTTATCCGCACATTATCACCAACAGAGAACTTTGCCATAACAGGTGGTGGCGCCCCTCTCTCAAGCTGCTGCACTATCACATCCACCTCTTCCTGGTCGATCGGTTGCGGATGTTCACCACCTACAAATCCCGTAACCCTGGGTGTGCTGTTTACAAGGCGCCATGTATCATCATCAAGTTCCATCTCTATGAGTATATATCCAGGGTAGAACTTCCTGGTCCCCTCCCTCTTCTTCCCCCCTCTTAACTCGATCACCTTCTCCTGGGGGATCAGTATCCTGCCGATCTTGTCCTTAAGGTTCTTCTGTTCGGCATTCTTCTCTATCGAATGTTTCACCTTCTCCTCATACCCTGAATAGGTATGGACCACATACCACTTCTTTGCCATATCGATCACCTTACTATCGTGCCCACGAGTTTGGAGAGCAAAAGATCCACTGCACCAAGGAAGATCGCTATTATCAATACCATGATAATCAGGACCTTTGTGGAATCAACCACCTCGTGTCTTGTGGGGAACACCACCTTCCTTAATTCTATCTTTACCTCCTTCAAGAAGGTCTTTACCTTGTTAAACATATCTATCACTCATCCTTAATAAAGCATTTTTCAATGGCAGGCCAGGAGGGATTCGAACCCCCAACCCTCGGATTTGGAGTCCGATGCTCTACCAATTAGAGCTACTGGCCTTCTATCGTAATGCGTAAGCCGTAATGCGTGATAAGTATAACACATATAAGATGCTTCTCTCATAACGCTTTACGGTCTTATGCCTTTGTCTCCTTGTGGAGCACATGCCTCCGGCAGTGCCTGCAATACTTCTTCAGGCTGAGCTTCTCTGTCGTGTTCTTCTTATTCTTTGTGGTTGAGTAATTCTTGTTCTTACATGCCGTACACTGTAGCAATACTATCTCCTGCATCTGTCCTCACCCTTAGGTTTATTCGATTATCTCTGTAACCACTCCTGCACCCACCGTCCTTCCACCTTCCCTTACCGCAAACCTCAACCCCTCCTCCATCGCTATCGGCGTTATCAGCTCTAC
>MTOQ01000071.1 GCA_002011735.1 Nitrospirae bacterium JdFR-81
GTGTACCTCCTTTCTTTAAATTTTGTTTTTTAATCAATGGAGGATACACCCTATTTTTATATTTCTCAAGATTTTTACACAAAATATTTTACGCTACCTATAAGTCAAAGACATTTGCGACATTCTTCCATTTTCAATTAAATACTCTATAGGACTTTTCAATCCAGGAGACTTATGAGGTCTCTGAGTGTTATAGAAAATCAAATAATCAGCAAGCCTTCGGTGAAACAATGGCTTATCATAAATCACCTCAAGATTGTTATCAATGAATTCCTCTTGAAGGGTTTCTATTATACCTCTCAATATAAGTATTGATCTTTGGACAACGAGGATAGGAAAAATAAAGAGGAATCCCTTCCCTCTTAAGTTGCTCATCAAATCCCCCCAGATTCTCTGAACCATTGTCTGTCTGCCATGATTTAACACTAAGAGGGTATACCCTCTTAAACCTTTGATAAAAATCCTTCATGTTCCTGCTATTAAGCCTCTTCCTCCACTTGCTGATAACCTTCCTGTCTGCACCAAAGGCTCCCTTTGTTGCCTTCTCCCCATATCCCTCATAATCCTGGTTGATATGTATCAGTCCGTTGGATAAAATTAATTGTTGTTTACAATAGGCCCTATCTCTCCTTGTGGGTTTAAGGAGGCACGAGTGGCTGTAGATACAGGGGCTGGCCCTGATGAGTTGACGATCCATTCATTGAGGCAGAGGCTATTGCCCTATGCCGTACCTGACCATTCAAGGGCGGTTCTACAGCTGATCAATACCTTTGTTCCTTATCTCCTGCTCTGGGTTATACTCATCTATATGATCAGGAACCGTTACTCCCTTATTGTGATCTCTCCATTAATCCTGCTTGCCTCTCTCTTTTTACTGCGCATCTTCATCCTCTTTCACGATTGTGTCCATGGCTCCTTCTTTGCCTCACAGCGGGCAAACACGATCCTTGGCTATGTTACAGGCATATTGACATTCACCCCCTTCAGATACTGGCAGCACAACCACCTGACACATCACGGCACATATGCTGACCTGGATCAGAGGGGTGTTGGAGACATCTGGACACTGACGGTTGAGGAGTATCGCAGTGCCCCGAGGCTTAAGCGTATAGGATACAGGATCTATCGAAACCCCTTCGTCCTCCTCGGGCTCGGGCCGGGATACTTCTTCCTGATCGCCCAGCGCTTCATCCACAGGTGGAAGACGAGGGATGAACGCCACAGCGTTGCCTTCACCAATCTTGCCATCGTCATGATCCTCTGGCTCGCCCATATAACAGTGGGCCTGAAGACATATCTGGTCATCCAGCTACCGATAATACTGGCTGCAGGGGCCATGGGTGTGTGGCTGTTCTATGTCCAGCACCAGTTCGAGGGGGTATACTGGGCACGCCACGATGAATGGGATCCTCTGAAGGCTGCCTTGAAGGGGAGTTCTTATTACCGGCTGCCCAAAGTACTCCAGTGGTTCACCGGCAATATAGGCCTCCACCACATCCACCATGTCCTGCCCCGTATACCGAACTATAAACTCCAGCAGTGTTACAATGATATACCCTTTCTGCAGGAGGTCAGACCCCTTACCATCCGCAGGAGTCTCAAATCACTCCACCTGAATCTCTGGGATGAAAGACAGAAGAGACTCGTAAGCTTCCGATCCCTCAAATCATAACCATAGCTTCAGGCGTGGAGTAATCTGACATCCAGCAAAAGCCCAAAAACTGCCCAGTAGCAGAAATACATAGCCCCCAGACCTCATGACCAGAAAGAGATAAAAAGGCAAAGTCAAGGTACACTCTTTGTTAAAGGAACGGTTATAGCTCTGATTAAATGCAGATCGTCCTCAGCTGGTGGGTATGAATATCACATAAGGGCTTTGCCAACCACAAGGAGAGTTCCATTGCTGAATATGAGGGGAAACAAGGGTGTATTTTTGGCCTTCCATCTGATATAATCTAACAACCTATTTAAATATGGCAGGTGTTAGATGCCGAAGATACTGGTGATACATGGGCCGAATCTCAACCTCCTTGGTAAAAGGGAGCCATCTATATACGGGACATTTACCATTGAGGATATAAACAATTCGATAAAGAGGCTCGCAGATGAACTCGGTGTGGAGGTCTCCATCAGACAGTCAAATCATGAGGGTGAGATTATTGATATGATCCATGATGCCGGTGGTTATGATGCCCTGATTATTAATCCAGCGGCGTATACGCATACAAGCCTTGCCATAAGGGATGCCATATCCGCAGTGGACATACCCACCATTGAGGTTCATATATCAAATATCCACAAGAGGGAGGACTTCAGACAGAAGTCCCTCATCGCACCTGTAGTATCAGGCCAGATATCAGGTTTCGGCCCTGACAGTTATCTCCTTGCCCTTAGGGCAGCGGTGACCATTATTAATGCAGAGAAAGGCACTTCTTAGAGAAAGGCTGTCTGACCTTAAGGTTGATGCTATCCTTATCACAGATCCTGTCAATCTGAGGTATCTAACAGGGTTTACAGGGTCGTCGGGCTTTTCAATAGTCAGTGAGAACCACGCAATATTTGTTACGGACTTCCGCTATCAGGAGCAGGCAGGGAAAGAGGTGAAAGGGTTTGATATAAGGATCGAGTCAGGCGAGAGGGGGATGGAGATAAAGAGGATCGTTGATGAGGTGAAGATAAGGAGGCTTGGTTTTGAGGCGGATAATGTGAGTTACGGGTTTTATAAGAGGCTGGTAGGGCGTGGGATAAGGCTCAAGCCACTAAGGAATGTCATCGAGTCGATGAGGGTTAGGAAGTCAAAGAAGGAGCTCTCGTATATAAGAAAGGCGGTCAGGAGGGCAGAGAGGGCGTTCAGGAGGCTCATGCCATACATAAAGGTGGGTGCAGTGGAGAGGGAGCTTGCAAACAGGCTTGAGTGCCTTCTTAAGGAGGAAGGGTGTGAGAAGTTACCTTTTGATGTTATCATCGCCTCGGGCCCTGTATCGGCCCTTCCACATGCAAGGCCGACCGGAAGGAGGTTGAGAAAGGGGGATCTTGTGCTGATAGACTGGGGTGGTGAGTGTGAGGGGTATTATTCTGATATGACGAGGACCTTTATATTGAAGGATAAGGACCTAAGCAGACAGTGCGAGATCCATGATCATGTCCTTAAGGCGCAGGAGGGGGCACTGATGAGTATAAGGCCTGGTGTAAAGGCTGCGGCCATTGACAGGGAGGCAAGGAGGTACATAGAGAGGAAGGGTTATGGTGAGTATTTTGGTCATGGGACAGGCCATGGTGTGGGGCTCAAGGTGCACGAGGCCCCTGCAATATCCTGGAGGAGCAGGGATATTGTGGAGGAGGGCATGGTATTCACGATAGAGCCGGGGATATATCTGCCAGGTTTTGGTGGTGTGAGGATCGAGGATATGGTTGTGGTAAAGGATGACGGGGCAGAGGTCCTTACAGGTCTTTCAAAGGGACCGGAGATAATAGAGACATAAATGCCGTTAATCGGTTATAATTTAATCCTTAAAAAATATTCTTGAGGAGGGGTGAAGAGAGGTGATCTCTACCAGTGATTTCAGGAAGGGTGCGAAGATCGAGTTCAGGGATGCGCCCTATGAGATTATCGACTTCCAGCATGTGAAGATGGGTCGTGGGGGCGCCATTGTGAGGACAAAGCTGAAGAATCTGAAGACAGGCGGTATAGTTGATGAGACATTCAAGGCAGGGGAGAGGTTTGAGACCCCTGACCTTGAGGAGAGGTCTATGCAGTATCTTTATAGAGAAAAGGACCTCTGCTATTTTATGGATATGGAGAACTATGAGCAGTTGCCACTGACCACGGAACAGCTTGGCGATGCAAGAAGGTTTCTGAAGGAGAACATGGTCGTTAAGGTGCTCTTTTATAAGGGATCGCCCCTGACCGTGGAGTTACCCATATTCGTTGAGCTGATGATAGCAAAGACAGAGCCTGGTGTGAGGGGGGACACGGCAAGTGGGGGTAGTAAGCCTGCTGTTCTTGAGACAGGGGCAACGGTGAAGGTGCCTTTCCACCTGAATGAGGGTGACATAATAAAGGTGGACACAAGGACCTCTGAATACATTGAGAAGGTGAAGTGATGGATCTGGATGAGATAAGGCATATCCTTGAGCTCCTGAAGGATACGGATATCACGGAGTTTCAGATAGAGAGAGAGGGCATTAAACTAAAGATAAAGAGGGAGAAGTTCTTTGCCCCCCTTGAGGTCTCAAGGCCTGCCCAGGCACCACCTGCGCCTGACAGGAGGGAGGCAGAGGAGAGGCCTCAGGAAGAGGAGGAGACCAACCTTGTCACCATAACCTCGCCAATAGTAGGCGTATTCTACAGGTCACCCTCGCCCGATGCACCCCATTTTGTAGAGGAGGGTAGCACCGTGAAGAAGGGACAGGTCCTGTGCATAGTTGAGGCCATGAAGCTCATGAATGAGATAGAGAGCGATGTGGATGGTATCGTCAGGAAGATACTCGTTGAGAACGGACAGCCTGTTGAATATGGTGAGCCCCTCTTTCTCATAGAACCCATATCATGAGACTCTTCAAAAGGATCCTCATAGCCAACAGGGGAGAGATCGCCGTCAGGATTATAAGGGCCTGCCACGAGTTGGGCATAGAGACCGTTGCGGTTTATTCTGATGTTGACAGGGACTCCCTTCATGTCAGGCTTGCCGATGAGGCCATATGTATCGGGCCTGCAGAGCTTTCACAGAGTTATCTCAATATCCCTGCCATAATCAGTGCTGCCGAGATAACTGACTCAGAGGCGATTCATCCTGGTTATGGCTTTCTTGCCGAGGATGCACACTTTGCAGAGGCATGTATCGCATCAAAGATAACCTTCATAGGCCCCACGCCTGAGAATATCAGGACAGGTGGCGACAAGGCAAAGGCAAGGCATATCATGAAGAAGAAGGGCATACCTGTTGTCCCTGGCAGTGATGGGCCTGTTGAGACAGAGGAGGAGGCACTCAGGGCAGCAAAGAAGATAGGTTATCCTGTGATACTGAAGGCATCAGCAGGCGGTGGTGGCAAGGGCATGAGGATAGTGAACAATGAAGACGAGCTGGCCCAGCAGTATCATACCGCACAGCAGGAGGCGCTCTCGGCCTTTGGTAATGCCGAGTTGTATATAGAGAAGTACCTGCCCGAGATCAGGCATGTTGAGGTGCAGATAATAGCGGATGATTCAGGGCGGATCGTCCATCTTGGCGAGAGGGATTGCAGTATCCAGAGGAGGCACCAGAAGCTCATTGAGGAGGCGCCCTTTATATTCTCAACCTCGAGGTTGAGAAAAAGGCTTGGTGAGTATGCCATAAAGGCCGCCTCGGCACTCAAATACAGGAATGCTGGGACCATAGAGTTTATCGTTGATAAGGATAAGAATATCTACTTCATGGAGGTGAACACGCGGATCCAGGTGGAACATCCGGTGACAGAGATGATAACAGGCATAGATATCATAAAGGAACAGATAAGGATTGCAGCAGGCCAGCCCATCTCTTTTAAACAGAAGGAGGTCAGGTTTACAGGCCACTGTATTGAATGCAGGATCAACGCAGAAGACCCTGAGAGGTTTATACCTTCTCCTGGAAGGATCACGATGTTTATTCCTCCTGGAGGCCAGGGTGTGAGGGTGGATACAGCGGCATATTCAGGGTGGAATGTCCTGCCATACTACGATTCACTCATAGCGAAGCTCGTTGTCCATGGAGGGGACAGGGAGGAGGCCATAGTAAAGATGCGCAGGGCATTGAGGGAGTTTATCATCGAGGGTATAAAGACCACCATACCGTTCCATCAAAAGGTCATAAATCATCCTGATTTCATATCAGGCAACTTCAACACCCATTTCCTTGATAACTTCAATGAGGCGAGTGTTTAAGGGCATACCACCTCTGTATCTGATATCAGATACAGCCATCTCTAACCTCACACACAGGCAGATCTGCAGGAGGGCCCTGGATGCAGGCGTGAGGGTTATTCAGATGAGGGAGAAGTCGATGTCAAAGAGGGAGCTCTTCAGGGAGGCCATGTATATACGCAGGCTTACACACAGGTATAATGCGATCTTCATTATAAATGACTATGTTGACATAGCGTATCTTGTCGGTGCAGATGGTGTGCATCTTGGACAGGATGATCTGCCCCTGAAGGAGGCAAGGAAGATACTCGGGAGGAAGAGGTTGATAGGCATCTCTACCCATACATTGAGGCAGGCCATCAAGGCCGAGATCGAAGGTGCGGATTATATCGGGTATGGCCCGATCTTTTATACCGATACAAAGCAGGCAGGACGGCCGAAGGGTATCGGCTCCCTCAAGAGGGTTACAGTCCATGTGAATATACCTGTTGTTGCCATTGGCGGGATCACGATCGACAATGCCAGAGAAGTTCTGGACGCTGGGGCTGATCTGGTTGCGATGATATCAGGGATTCTCAGGGGGGATATAAAAGGGAATATCAGGAGGTTCATGGCTTTATCACGATGAAGGGTTACAGTCTATTAAAGGGCCTTCTGATCCTGCTCCTTCCATCACTCCTCCTCTACGGGTTCTCCGATCGACCGGCCGTTCATGATTATGCAGAAAAGAGGGAGAGGATGGTCAGGGAGCAGATCATCCAGAGGGGCATCAGGGATAAAAGGGTGCTTGATGCCATGCGGCGGATACCAAGACACCTGTTTGTTGACAGGTCGTTGTGGCAGGTGGCATATGAGGATCACCCCCTGCCCATAGGTGAGGGCCAGACCATATCACAGCCCTATGTGGTGGCATTGATGACAGAGGCATTGAGGCTGAAGCCCTCTGACAGGGTCCTTGAGATAGGCACGGGCTCGGGTTATCAGGCAGCGGTCCTTGCAGAGATAGTGAAAGAGGTCTATACCATTGAGATAAGAAAGGGTCTCAAGGAGAGGGCAGAGAGGCTCCTCAGGAGGCTTGGTTACAAAAATGTGAAGGTCAGACATGCAGATGGATATTTCGGATGGCAGGAGTATGCACCCTTTGATGCCATCATCGTAACCGCCTCTGCAAACCATATCCCACCACCTCTCATCAAACAGCTCAGGGATGGTGGAAGATTGATTATCCCACTTGGAAGCACCCTCTATTATCAGACGCTCACATTGATAACAAAGAAAGGTCAGGAGATAGTGACAGAGCAGATGGGTGGCGTCACCTTTGTCCCGATGATAGGGGAGGTTCAGAAGAGGTGATGTTAATCCGTAAATAGATCTATAAATCTGAAGCCCTTCTCATCAAAGAGGCCTTTGTCTCCCAGCCTTATCTCTGGAATTACAAGGAGACTTATGAATGAGAGGTTCACAAACGGTTCTCTGAGGGTTGTGCCCATCTCCCTTGCCATATCAAGGAGCCTCAGGTATCTCTCGGCAACGTTGAATCCATTATCGTCAGACATGAGGCCGGCTATGGGGAGTGGCAGTATCTCCTCCCTATTATCATAGACAACAGACAGGCCACCTTTATTCTCGATGATGAGGTTTACCGCCCTGCAGATGTCTCCGTCACTGACACCCACGGATGTGATGTTATGGGAGTCATGGCCGACCGAGAAGGCGATCGCCCCTTTCTTGAGCCCGAAGTTCCTTACAAAGCCCCTGGAAGGGGGCCTGTCCATGTATCGATTCACGACCGTAACCTTCAATATATCCCTCTGTATATCAGAGACAACATAACCATCTGTTATAAGGGGTTCTGTAACGAGTCTCTTTGTGATGAGGTCACCATCTACCACCTCGATCACATTGATCCTCCTGCCATCTGTCTTTGCCCTGATCCAAAAGTCCGACGGATCCTTTGGATGTGTATGGAAGTTGTTGATGATCTCGGGTGTGAGCCTCGGGATCAGTGGCTTCCCATGCTCTGCCACCACATCTCCGTTGATAACCGTCATTATGATGTTCATCTCCTGGAGGTTATCAACCACTACAAGGTCTGCATAATCACCCCTCTGGAGGAGTCCTACATCAAGATTATAATGGAGGACAGGATTTACACAGGCGGACCTCAGTATCTTCATTATATCGATACCCTTTGCAATGGCCATCCTGACGATCCTGTCTATATGCCTCTGTGCAAGGTCATGTGGGAGTATGTCGTCACAGCACAGCATGCATCTCTCGTATTCGTTATTTAAAAGGCCATAAAGGGCCTCAAAGTCTCTTGCCTCAGAACCTTCCCTTATCTGTATCTTCATGCCTGCACGAATCTTCTCAACCGCCTCATCCATTGCTATGCTTTCGTGGTCAGTCAAGATCCCTGCACCTATGTATCTCCTCAGATCCTTGCCCTTTAAGCCAGGTGCATGGCCATCAACTGGCTTATTGTGCCTTCGGGCTGTCTCTATCTTCTCCATGATTGATGGCTCGTGCCTGATAACCGATGGAAAGTCCATGACCTCTGACAGGAAGTGTGCCTCACCACTCTTGAAGAGTTCCTCTATATCATCCCTCGTCATTACCGCCCCTGATGTCTCAAGCCCTGTGGCAGGCACACAGGGTGGTGCACCAAAGTAGAATTTCAGAGGCACCCTCTGTGCATCATTGATCATGTATCTTATGCCCCTCAGACCGAGCACATTTGCGATCTCATGGGGATCAGCAATGACCGCCACCGTCCCGTGGCAGACAGAGAGCCTCGCAAATTCAGAAGGGGGAAGCAATGAGCTTTCTATGTGCACATGGGCATCAATAAAACCTGGCAGTATAAAGGTGTTGTATCCTCCACTGTCTCTGATTATATCCCTGATCCTCCCCTCGGCAATCTCTATCGTGCCAGGGTAGATCCTTGAATTTAGTACATCGACTATGTTGCCTGATATCCTCTGTAGCCTCCTCATCCTGCTTGACCCTCGAGCCACCTCCTGAGCTTATCCCTGCTCATCAGGAGGTAGTCCCTGTCAGGGGAAAAGATCTCAAGGGTGATGGTCCTGTTGTATCCTGCCTCTTTAAGAGTCCTTATTATAACATCCCAGTTTATATTTCCGCATCCAAGCGGGAGGTGGTCATCCTCGCTACCACGGTTGTCAGAGAGGTGGAGGTGTATGATCCTGTCTCCCAGCACCCTGAAGAACTCTGCGGTTGTGTTTTCAACCTGGTTTATATTGCAGTGTGCCACATCAAGGTGCACCATCAGTTCAGGCACCTCATTGATTATCATGGAGAATACCTCGGGGCTGTCGAAGGGTGACAGGTAGTTTTCAAGCATGAGGGTGATGCCCTCTGCACGACACATCCTGCTCACCTCTTTGATGAACTCCACGTTCGCCCTGATCTTCATCTCATCAGAATAAAAAGGGGCCTTGTAAAATGGATGGATATTCATGAGCCTTATACCCATCTCTGAGAATATGCGGATGTATCTTCTGAACTCATCAAGGCATGCCTTCTTTATGGAATCAACAGGGAATATTGCTGGCAGGAAGGGGTTTGTATGTCCTATCGCTTCCAGGTTCAGTTCATTTAACGTGTCTCTAACCTGCTTGACATCGAAGCTATATGCCTTGAGCGGTTCGATCGTCAGGTCAATGAAGTCGAAGCCATTTGCAGAGATCCATCTTATCTCTTCAAGGAGATCGTTCATTGGATAATTCATGGCGCCTATCTTCATCCCCTTATTATATAACAATCGATCTTCAGGGAATCAAAGTCTCTTCAGGCTCACCCAGGCTATTATATAGGCACCAGAGGCGAGCCAGAGGATGCCCTTGAAGCCGATGGTGATCGCGATCATTATGGTGATAACAGGCGCTATTACCGAGAGGAATGCGTTGGTTGCCCATGCCAGGGGTATAAGTGATGGCCTCCTGTCTCCCATCAATCTTATACCCATTGGAAGGGGTATGCCCATAAGCACACCGATGGGCACGATACCAATGAGTATAACGGGGATCTTCACACTCAGGGGCAGGGGTGTAACCACCCTGAAGAGCATGGCCTGTGCAAGGCTATAGATGAACACCACACAGGACAGCAGGAGGATTGTCACTGGCCTCTGGAGTGATCTGAACCTTGAGCTCAATATACTGCCCGCACCTGAAGAGATGAGTATGGTTGTCAGGACGATGGACAGTGAATACACGGGATTCTCCAGTATGAGTATGTGTTTCTGGATGAGGGTGACCTCTATGAACATGAACCCCAGGCCAAGCATGGAGAAGTAGAGGAGCAAGGGGAGCAGGTCAGGTGATCTGAACCGTCCGGGTCTTGTCTTGAGGATCACAGGCAGCAGTATCATGCATGTGCTCAGCAAGGTGGTTATTATAAGCAGAAGGGGTGTGAGGTAGCCCTCCTCAATGAAGTAGAGCCATCTCCTCCCCATGAGCTCATAGATCTTTCGGATATTCTTTATCTTCAGATAGTAGTGAAAGAATGGATTCTCATCATAAACAGGCCTGATGTCAAAGAGATAGTCATTAATGAATCTCCCCCTTTCGTCAGGGTTAATGATGGATATGAAGCCCTTAAAATATTCCTTGGAGCCCTTGATATATACGCCGGTCTCCTCCTCCCTTATACCAGGGTAGTAGACGAAGTCAAAGCCACGACCTTTTATAAACTCCTCTGTCCTCCTGATCTCCACATCTGAGAACGGCGTCTTCTTTATCATGATCGTCATGGTATCCCAGCTCCTTATGGCAACGATGTTCCTCCATGGCTCCTCTGCTCCGGCCTCCTCAAGGGCGGTTATGGCTGTTGCAAGGACCCTGAACTCCCTCCTTGGAGGTGGAATGATATACATGGTTATACTCAGGATACCATCCTCCTTTAAGCCCCTGAGGTATTCTGCAAAGGCCTCCACGGTGTATCCATAATCCTCCATTATCCCGAAGATGTCTGACACAGTGGTGCCTGTCATGGAGATGTCAATTATGTCATACAGGGCTCCCTCCATCCTCCTGATGAGGTTCCTTCCAAGGCCCTGCCAGGTGTTGTGGCTGAATATCCCTCCACTGAGATCACCAAGCTCATCTCTTATCACCCTTATCACCAGGGGATTACTCTCCACTTTGTGGATCTCCCTGACCCCGTTTCTTCTTGCCATAAGCACAGGCAGTCCACCCTTTGGATCGATAATAAGGGCCCTTTCGGCCTTCCTTAATTTATACGGTATGGCAGAGGGGAGAAGATCCAGGAATTTCAGGGCCTCTTCATTATTGACCGTGGTTACGGTATAGATCTCTCCTCCATCCACTGCGATGCCGATCTGTTCGGGCAGGGGATTGGTGTATTGAAGGCTCAACCCTGGTGCAAACCTTATCATCGGACTCCTCAGGATATCGATCCTTGCGATAGAATGGTTGTATGTCCCTATATGTTCTGAACCAGGATATCTGAGGGCGACCGAGAGGTTTTTATACGGGGATATCCTCGTCTCTATAAATTCAGGGTGAAGGATGAGCAGGAGGGAATTTATCAGGATGATGATGAGGCACAGGCCCCTGAGCCTTGCACTGCCGATAATGATTGATGAGATCAGGGAGATGGCTGATGCCGCTACGATAGCATATTCAGGCCCTGCATTGTTTAACAGGAGTATCACAAGCAGTGAGCCTGCGCCAGCGCCGATAAGGTCAGAGGCATATATCCTCTGGGCATATCTGCTCATGGTATAGAATGCGGTTGCGATCATGCCCCCTGAGAAGAAGAACGGTATACTGAAGATAGAGCAGTACAGGAAGAGATATAGCAACTGCATCCTGTCCCATGAGAGTCTGACAGGGTCAAAGGGTATGCGGTTGGAGATGATGTAGCTCATCGTTATGCTTATGCCTGTAAGGAATGGATAGAGCGGCAGGGCCTCTTTTAAGGCCTCAGCCCTGCCGGTACGGAGGGAGAGGAATGTGCCTGCAGAGCCGATACCGAGCATGGCTATGCTCACAACCATGAATGCAAAGTGGTATGATAGATATATCGAGAAGAGCCTGGTGAGGGATATCTCGAAGATGAGGACAGACGAGGTTAACAGAAAGACACTCAGGTATAAAGGGTTCACCCGAACCCCTCTGTATGCTGTTTATATAAGGGCAGTCTTATAGACCTTCCTTCCTAAGGAATCTCAGACACTCCTCGTATTCCTCTGGATGATATTTTTTAAACTCCTCCTTCTTCTCTCCAAAGGATGTGGAGTACAGATTATAGACATCGCATATCACGCATGTCCCCTGCTTCTGTGCAAATGTCCCCTGCACCCTTCCTTCACAGAAGGTCCCTGCAACTATCCAGCATGAATGACCATTCTTTGGATAGGCAGGACACACCCCCAATTCATGCACATTGGCACCCCCTGCCTCCCTCCCGCATTTCTTGATCTCCCAGCAGTTTGGTAACATCGTTTCACCTCCTTTGGATATTAATAGTTAAAAAATTTTACAAAAAGATAATCAAAAAATAAAGGATTGATGTATGGAGGTAGCGTAAAATATTTTGTGTAAAAATCTTGAGAAATATAAAAATAGGGTGTATCCTCCATTGATTAAAAAACAAAATTTAAAGAAAGGAGGTACACCC